>NZ_JBPAOH010000018.1:0-79481 GCF_050875635.1 Tolypothrix sp. VBCCA 56010 | reverse complement strand
GGTAATTATTTCCCAGGCGCATTTTCCCCTCCTACTTTTCTCTCTGGAGGGGATTTTATTGCTTAACTTACCCCATGCGATCGCTTGAATCTATAACTAGCAACTTGGGTTATTTAGCAAAGGCAATATCCTGACTATTCGTACAGACGTTCCGGACCGAACGTCTCTACTTTTAAATATCTTCAGGTAAAATCCATTTTGGCGGTTCCATGAGTTTTTTCATTCTCGCTGCTTCCGCGATTTCATGCATTTTGTCTAACGAAGTTTCTTGAATGAACTTTGACGTTGATTCTACATGAGATTTTTCTGAGTCAACTTGATTATTGTCGCTGGTTTGGGAATTATTTACTTTACCCTCTTCCACGCTGACCTCCTCTACTATAGATTTTGAGAACGCTATTCTACAGTAATTCCTACTTCTAAGCAGAAATACTGGTGTTTCTCTGTGTTCTTCAAAATAAATATTAACGTTATGACTGTGCTGTGAGACATTCAATGTAACATTTCTAAAATTTAAAATCTAAAATTCTCACTGCTACGAAGCACAGCAACGTTTCTAAAATCGAAAATAGATAAAGTATCTGGGTTGAAAAAGCGCTCATGTCGGAATTTGCTACAATTGGCACGATCGCGGCGATCGCTACTGCTGTTGTTCCGCAACAGGGTAGTGTCGGAATTGTGCGCTTATCTGGTAATAAAGCTTTGCAAATCGCCCAAACTCTTTTTCATGCACCTGGGCATCAAGTTTGGGAATCTCACCGCATTCTCTACGGTTACATTCGCCATCCGCTTTCCGCAGCACTGGTGGATGAAGCACTTTTGCTGATAATGATCGCACCCCGTTCTTACACCCGTGAAGATGTAGTAGAATTTCATTGCCACGGGGGAATTATCGCCGTGCAGCAAGTGTTGCAACTGTGTTTGGAAAATGGCGCAAGACTGGCTCAACCGGGAGAATTTACCCTCCGTGCCTTTTTGAATGGGCGATTAGATTTAACTCAAGCTGAGAGTATTGCTGATTTGGTGGGTGCAAAATCGCCGCAAGCAGCACAAGCAGCATTAGCTGGCTTGCAGGGGAAATTAGCTCATCCCATCCGTCAGTTACGCGCTAACTGCTTGGATATCTTAGCGGAAATCGAAGCTCGCATCGACTTTGAAGAAGACTTACCTCCGCTGGATGATAAAGCAATCATATCAGAAATTGAGAAAATTACCGCAGAAATAATTAAGTTATTGGCAACATCAGAAAAAGGCGAACTGTTACGCACCGGTTTAAAAGTGGCGATTGTCGGGCGTCCGAACGTGGGAAAATCGAGCTTGTTGAATGCATGGAGCCAAAGCGATCGCGCCATTGTTACCGATTTACCCGGAACCACCCGCGATGTAGTTGAATCGCAGCTAGTTGTTGGTGGAATACCCGTGCAAGTACTGGATACAGCGGGTATTCGCGATACCGTTGACCAAGTAGAAAAGATTGGCGTCGAGCGATCGCGTCGTGCTGCAAGTGCAGCTGATTTAGTACTGCTTACCATCGACGCTTCCGCCGGTTGGACTCAAAGCGATGCGGAAATTTACTTGCAAGTGCAACACCGTCCATTAATTTTGGTTCTCAATAAAATCGACCTTGTAGAGACGCAGTATATTGCATCTATTGAATATCCGAAAAATATTAGCTTAGTTGTTCAAACCGCAGCGGCTAATAATCAAGGAATTGATGCTTTAGAAAAAGCTATTTTAGAAATAGTTCAAACTGGAAAAGTCCAAGCGGCTGATATGGATTTAGCAATTAATCAAAGGCAAGCAGCCGCGTTAACACAAGCTAAAATATCATTAGAACAAGTGCAAGCGACAATTGCCCAAGAATTACCTTTTGATTTTTGGACAATTGACTTGAGAAGTGCGATTCATGCATTAGGAGAAATCACAGGTGAGGAAGTTGCAGAATCAGTTCTCGACCGGATTTTTCAGAAGTTTTGCATTGGTAAATAGGTTGTTAATTTCGTTCGTAAGTAGGTGGGTTGAATTAAATATAAAACCACCTCCGGGTGTGTTACCGCGCCCCTGTACGGCACCTTGTACCATTAATGGTGCGTTAAACTACCCTTCTCCTGTCGGAGACGCTGCGCGAACGGGAACGCTTAGAGCGAACGTTGTAACGCACCCTACGAATACTAGTAAATTGAAATAAATGTCTTTAATTAATCAAATTAGCAATATCAACGTATTAATTGTAGGAGCCAGCCAAGGTATTGGTTTAGGTTTTGTACAAAAATTCTTACAAGATGACAGAATAGCCAAAATATATGCAACCTATCGTCAAAGAGAATCTGCCGATCAATTAATCACTCTCGAAAGCGAAAACTCTGAAAAACTAACTTGCTTGCAAATAGATATTACCGACGAATCGCAAATTATCGAAGCCGTTCAAAAAATACGCGCAGAAGTTAATAAACTCCACTTTGTTATCAATTGTGTCGGTTTACTGCATGATGAAACATTGCAACCAGAAAAAAGCTTAAGACAAATAAATCCAGATAATTTACTCCGCTACTTTCAAGTTAATAGTATTGCATCCGTGCTACTTGCTAAACATTTATTACCGCTATTTCGTCACCAAGAACGCAGCATTTTTGCGAGTATTTCTGCTAAAATTGGTAGTATTGGTGATAATCAACTTGGTGGATGGTATGGCTACCGAGCATCCAAGGCTGCACTCAATATGTTTATGCGAACAGTGGCGATTGAGTATAATAGAACCAGTCCGAAAACTATAGTAGTGACATTGCACCCAGGTACAACTGATACCCGTCTTTCTCATCCATTTCAAGGTAATGTACCAGCAGAAAAATTATTCTCAGTCGAACGAACTGTTAGCCAATTGTTGACAGTTATCGAACAGCTTCAACAAGAAGATAGCGGGCAGTTTTTTTCCTGGGATGGTAGCCGATTACCTTGGTAAAAAGAGGGAAGAAAGTAGTTATTATTTAATAATTAAGATTTAAATAAATTTAATTAAGGTTAAATTTATAGAAAATAAGGTTAATAAAAGGTTAGTTTTTTATTAAATTTAAACTGTTACCAAGAGCAGGAAGCGATTCTATTGATGTCAATATGAATTGCTTGTATTCTTGACAAATTAACGCACCCTTAGTATTGTTTGAGGTGTTACTAAAGATAATCATTTTTTTGATTGGATTGCTATTTAAATCAGCAATCTGGAAAAACTTCTTGGTGTCTACCCTTTGGAATTTCCATAGGGCAGTTTCGTGGTTCGTTGTGGTTCGGTTTATGAAAGTCCGTGTAGCATTTTAACTACGGTATTGCGATCGCCTATCACTCGTACCATGAGACACTTGAGGAAGCTAGCGACAGTAAATATCCCACGAACCAATAGATTTATTCAGTTGATAGATAGGTTGAATTGCCTGCAATATCTCAGATGGATAAAACTCCTGCTCAGTGTTATATTTACTAGCGTAAAGACAAATGTTGTCATGGCTCTTTAAATAGGCAATAATATCATTGCCATTATTTATTCCGAAATTTCCTTTAGTAGGAAAATCATAACGTGTCGGATTAGATATATTCAGAAAAGGATAGTAAAGAGATAGACTAGGATCGAGAATAATTGGTTGTTTACCACTAGCTTGTGTTTGGTTGAGCGAATCTAAGGTTAATTGGATTTGTTGTGCTACCTCAGGACTGACGAAAGAAGCTGAAATTGGTATGTACTTTAAGTTATCGTTATAAATATCTGTAGTTTTGACTATGGAAATAAGAAGACTAACACTTACTAAATAAATACCGATAAATTTAAATACTATATTTTTCCATTGATAGCTATCGCATATTATAGTAAATGAGACTACAGTTCCTATTAATAAAATAGGTAGTGCAAATGCGAGATGAGGATAGTCTGAACGAGGAAATAAAAACGAAAAGCTAGCATTACAGATTAAACCGAAAAAAAGGAAAAGCTGTCTGGGCGGTGTCTTAGGGTTTAGTAAACTATAAATTATCAGCGCTGAACCTACTAATGGTGCTGCCAAAACAATGGGAATTGTAACAATAAACTCTAAGCAGCCTAAAATGCTTTTTAGCAGCGGCTGTGTCACTAATAGTGGCTCAAAAGATAAAATATTTAAGTAAGGAAATGTCATAAACTCGACGTAGTAACCCGCTCCTAAAACTATATCTTTGTAAGCAGCCGTCAACGCCTGATTAAAAGTCAAATAAATAATCATAAGTAAAATTGGTCTTAATAATCCAAGCACTAGACCAACTAAAGTCTGAACCACTTGATTGCGCTTATTGCCCTTGAGTATCAAGAGATTAGCAGCTAAAAAAATTAAAGTAGCTAGCAAAATTAAAATTGCAAAATTATGTTTGATACAAAAACTAATTCCCAAAAATACTCCCGCAGAAAGCCAGCGCTTGGAATCGAATTTAAACTGGTTTGTAGTGATATCATAATCCGAGATTATGATGAATAACATGGTAATTATCGCCGCTACACTGTACCAGGAGTAATTACTTTCAGGCCAAGCTTTGAGAGCAAAAAAATAAGTGAGCAGCGCCGTTACTAAACCTGCTGTTATAGATTTAGTAAGATATTTTGTTGTGAAATAGGCTGTCACCATGATATAGGAACAGACAACTAAACCAACAATTTTTATTGTTAAAAAACTGGTATGAGCGTGGAGTACTAAGCTGTTTAAGTATACAGAAAGTGGTAGATATAGTAGAAAGAAATCTTTAAAAGGAACTTCTCCACGCAACATTCGCAACGCTCTTTGGTATGCAACAGCCTGATCCCATTCACTGTGGCGAGTTAGGAAATCTAACGCCAGCAGAACAATTAATAATACTAGGAAAAATCCTGCTTTAAAATAGGGAGTTTGCAGAATAGCTAAAAGGTTAAAGTTGGGATTTTTCTTTACAATGGATGACATATAACTTTTTCTAACTAACGCATCTGAAATTTTTGTCTAAAATCAAGAAAGAACCTATCCAGCTTGGTATCCCAACGATTGCCACGAAGCTGCTCGTAAAGAAGGCAAAATTGCTAGAAAAGCATCAAAAAGCTACTGATGCTTGATTATTCACGAAATCATCTTCTCTAACGCTGTTTGCAAATCTCGCTTTAAATCGTCAACTGCTTGTCTCGCGCCAAGGCGATTTTTCTGATAAGTTGAAAAGCGTTCTGTAACTGAAATTGGCTCACCTATTGTTACCCGCGTTTTTCGCCAACCTAAGCGAGGTCTTGCCGGGTTTTTATCTCCTTTAACACGGGAAATTAAATCAAACAAAATTAACGATATTTCCGCAAATCTTTCAAAAGTAGGCTTTTCTTTGACATAATTTTCTGTAACCGCCACAAAACTCTCGGCTAAACGCATATGTAACATCCGCAGAGATGCTTCTTCGGCAATCCAATCTGCCAAGCCGCGATGTAAAGGTGGTAAATTATTTAAATCTGGTAAATCTCCTCGGTAAATATCTTCCCAGCCGGCGGACTCGATGCGGCGACAGCGTTCAATTACTGTTCCTTCACTTTCCAAATTAAAATATTGTTCGGCTGCTTGCAATCCTTTATTTAATAACGCTTGAAGTCGAGTATCAATGTCTTGGTTAGAGTTAGTAGATGGTGGTTGATGGTAAAAGCGATCGCTAAATTTTTCCATCTGCGAAAGCACATGTTCACCAAGTCGCAAAATTCGCTCTTGAAAAAGTTTTTCTCTCTCAATTGATTCAGTAATAGGCTGTACCGATAAACCGCTATCAGCTTCTAACTTACTCAAAAGCAAATTCAGTTTTTTCCAACTTGGATTAATGTAAAAATATTGAATAGCGATCGGCACAATTAAAACTGACTCAGAACGATTAGCTTTTGCCAAATCTTCAGCACACCAAAAGCCTAACTGAGGAACTCCAGGTTCTAAAGCACTGACAATTTCACTATGTCCGTTAGTGCCTCCTTCTGGCGCTACACTAATAGGAAACTTGCCATTAGCAAACAAATCCCGCGCTGTTCGCAAACCAACTCTATCGAGTCGCTTACCTCGATAAATCGATAACCCTCCCAAGCTAGATAACATCCAACCTAGCCAATTTCCAGCCCATAAAGTCATCCCCCGGTCATAAACAAAGTAAGAATGAGCCGGGTATTGTAATGAAATATTCTGTTGACGCGCTACCCTCGGTACAGCCTTGGAAAGTAAATACATCATCGAGAGCGGATCGTCAACTTCAGCGTGACGAAACGCCATTAAAAAGCGAATTTTACCGTTTTGAAATTGTTGGTATAAATTAACTAACTTCTCTACATTCACAGTTTCAATTTGCGCGATACCCGCAGGCAGCCACGGTCGAAGCCGAAAGCGCCGCAACACTGGCAATAGCGCTTTGACTGCATAGTATACAAGCAAATTAAAGCGCTGCGGGATAAACTCTAGACGTGGTTGAGCGCGTTCAATCGGATGCGGCAAGGTGACTCTCCAGGTTGTATTCCTTCAATATAGGGAATCTCTAACTTAGCGAAAAATCAGGAGGAAAATGGGCATCGGGCATCGGGCAAAGAGACAAGGAGACAAGGAGACAAGGAGACAAGGGGGACAAGGGGGACAATTACCAATGCCCATTGCCCAATGCCCAATGCCCAATGCCCATTGCCCAATGCCCATTGCCCAATGCCTATTGCCCATTGCCCGATGCCCATTGCCCATTACCAATTACCCATTACCCATTACCAATTACCAATACCCATTGCCCACTTAGTAACTTGATTATTAATATCTATCGGTAGAAATATTTTGTTAAAAAGCTTTTCAAAATAAAAAAAATGTAGTAAAAATAAGACTTAAGCTAGATTGACAGTTTTTATTCAGCGTAGTAGTTTCTTTTATCCCAAGAATTATTGTATGGAGAATAAACTTCGAGAACTTATTGGTCAGCCGAATGTTTGGCTTTTTGTCAAAAGCAGTAACGGCTGGTTGAAAAACGTGGAAATTTTAGATGTAAGTCCAGAAACTGTAACATTTCGCTACGAAAATGAATCTGACAAAGAAAGAAAGCTTTGGGAAAAGACTACTCGGATTAAGAATGTGACGGAAATTGAAGTTCGTCTGTTAGCAATACCTAAAGGTGATGGGGAAGTGCAAGAAATGAAAAATAGACTTTCCCAGATTTTTGAGAAGGAATAAATTATTGATACTCAGAAGCGATCGCCATAGTTCGTGAAAATTTTCAGGCGATCGCCTCACTTGATGTATTACCTCGGTCTTCCCAAAGTTGTGATGTAAACAACTACTTCATCAGCAGGAATACCTAAAATATCGTTTACATGATCGTCGAAGAAGCCACCGATACCGCTAACACCCAAATTGAGGCGAATAGCCGCTAAATTCAGCCTTTGCCCCAAATGACCGGCATCCATGTGTAAATAACGGTAAACGCGATCGCCATATTGAGCCACGGCTGTTTTCAAATCTGCCGTATGGAAAAGCACCGCTGCCGCATCTCGTCCTAATTCTTGTCTCAAGCAGAGATAGTGTAATTCTCGCTGGAAGTTTTTAAAGCGAATTTGTCTTAATTCTTGCGCTTTCGGTGCGTAATAATAACAGCCTGCGTCAAGTCCTTTCACTCCAGAAACAGCAATAAATGTTTCGATGAGATTCAAATCAAAGTAGTCTGGTTCTGGATCTAAACCTTGGTCGATGTAACTTTTCGGCTGGTAAGTAAAATTGAGTAAAGCTTTCAGTTCATCAAAAGTTAAATTGCTACCGCTGTAAGCGCGGGTAGAACGTCGCTTCAGGATGTTGACTTCCAGTTCGTCTAGGTTGTTTCCCCAATCGATGGGTGTGGTTGCGGTAGAAATTTTTTGACAAAAAGGAAAGTTGTATTTATCTTCTAGGGATTTTTCTTGTTTCACCTCTGGTAAGTTGAGCTTGCCAGTGGTGCCTGGTAAGATTTTTGTGGAGGTATGGAAATATCTCAACAGTTCGCCATCAGGTATTTGCGGATAATCAATTTGCGTGGCGGATGGTAAAGCGGTTCGTCCTAAAGGCAGGTTTTGTTTGACATCCAATAAGTCAGCTAAAGGCAAAACAGCTACTGCCCCTTCTTGTTGTGAATCGATATAAAGTAGTTCGTTCACCGCATCATCGACAAAACCACCGATTAAATGAGGGCGATAATCTGTAATTGCACCAGCTAACTCAATGTTGCCTAAAAGGTGTCCGGAATCGAGAAAAATCCGGCGATAAGCGCGATCTTCATAACGCCATTGCGAACGATAGAAAACCGCAGTGATGACAATCGCCAATTGGGTATTTTCTAATGTCGGATGCCACAAACAAGCTGATTGCAAAGCTTGCCAAACATCACTTTCCCAATAATGCATCAGCGAATGATCGCGACACTGATAATTGTATAATCCAGGTGGTAACAACGGCGTACCGCGAGAAACTACATATACCTCAGCCGGATACAATCCACCTGCACTCGGCGCGGATCGCAGATAAACTGTGCTTCCCATCGAAGGCATTTTCGCCGTCAGCCCGTAACTACAAAATAGCAACCGCGAAAGTCTTTGCCACCATTGAGCATCTGGATTATCAGCAAATACCTCTGGTTTTTCATGGATGTAGGGTTTGAGATCGAAGTCAGAGCCAATTTTGTACTCTTTAAAAGGCACAGGCTGCTTTGCCCAGTCAATACTGTGACTTTTCGAGGCAAGTGTTTGCGGATCGTATTTAGTGCGATCGTGGTAGTGCTGGGCAATTGATTGGCGTAGTTCTGGCATACGAGCTTTAATATCCTTCTACTACATATCTTGGCACTTGGGAGCCTATAAGTTTCGTCTTCATTGGTACAAATGCTGAGTGGGAAAGTGTTTTGCAACTGCCGACACTATAGAAGGGTGCGGCTTTGTGCCTACAAAGTCCGCTTGTGTGGACTAAAAAATAATAAGCTTTTTAGCGTGCCAAAACAGGCTTTGTTTGTATAGCCGAATAACTTTAGGCTGAAAGTTAAAGCCGTCGTTACCAACGGTTAAGCGTTTGTTATAAATGCAGAAGTTGTCGTGACGAAAACTAATTGTTTCGTTATGAAAGTTAAAGCTGTCGTTACTAACGCTCAAACGTTAGTTATGAATGCAGAAGTTGTCGTGACGAAAACATAAACTGTCGTTATCAACGTTTTATCTGTGACTATTTACAAAGTTCAGATCCCCGACAACTTGTGCGAAGTCGGGGATCTCGTAGCTTTGTTTCTTTAAGGTGTGGGCAAAAGCAAAGCAACACACTATACCACAGAACGAGTGCGATCGCCTCTAGAAATCGGAGTGTGTATTTAATTAAGAATGCCGGTATAATGCTCTTCACCAGCCAAACAGGGATTTTTAGCTTACGGAAGTTATTGCTCATGGTTATGAATTCTTTTCCAGCCACTGACAACATCATGAGTGATGTCGCCATTGGTAACTTTCAACGTGTTATTCAAGAGCAGGGTTATCTATATCTTGAGGAACTACCCGATAATTTTGACCACCTAGCATTTGCGTCAAAATTTGGCACTCTCATCCCACACAGATACAACGGCGAATATATATTCTCAATCAAAGTCGAGCCGAAGCTGGGAGAGCGATATCCGGCATTCACTACAAATGAGGTTGAACCTCACACCGAGAACTATGAATATGAGTATATTCCTCTACATTATCAATCTTTGTGGTGCGTCACTCCGGCAAAATGTGGGGGTGGACATACACTTTTAGCCGATGGTTACGCTTTTGTCAACTCGCTTAGTGATGAAGAGCGCGAATACATTACAAAAAACAAGTTTGATTTTATTACTCCTTCGGGCAGCATCGTCAAACATCCGCTTTACGATGTTGAATCGCACTCTCAACCGATAGTTAGGTTCAACTTCAGCAACATTAAACGTGAGGACGATGCATATCTCAACGACATTGCAGAGCGTTTTTTACAGTTCTTCGACGATGAAAAAATCTCGATTAAGTGGTTGAAAAATGCTTTTTTAATTTGGGATAACTTTCGGATGCTGCACTCACGAACTCAATATGAGGATCGCGATCGCGAATTGAAGCGAGTTTACATGAATGATAAGTAGCACTCTCTCAAACTGCCTTTTTTCTTTTAGGACTTACGCTTTTAAGATTAAAAAACGAACCGCAGAGAACGCGGAGGACACAGAGGAGTAAGAGGAGGGAGAGAGTTTTTGCACTCATTCCTGCCCTTTTTCAAGTAAGGTCAAACTGACAGAACATAAATCCAAATAAATGACAACCACACCAGTTAGCACGTCTTCAATCGAAGCTAAGAAAAAGCTTTTTGATATGGTTTTGGCTTTTGTAAAAAGCCAATGTATTTATACTGCTGCCCGCTTAGGAATATTTAACCTGCTTCAAGACGAGGGAGAGCAAAGTTTAGAAACTATAGCCGAAAAGACAAATACTAAACCTGAAAGGCTTTATTTTGTCCTTCGTGCTTTAGCTCATTTAGACGTATTAAAGCAAAAGTCAGGACGAGTTTTTGCTTCTACTGAACTCTCAGATTTGCTTGTAACTAACAAAGGACCTTCAATGGGTCATTTTGCCATGCACATCATCGAACCCGCTCAGTGGGACGCTTGGAAAGTGCTGGAAGATGCTTTGCATACTGGTGAAGTGCCATTTGAAAGAGCAAACGGTAAGGGTGTTTATCAGTTTTGTCAAGACAACGAATGGAGTGGTGATGTTTTCATCAATGCTATGAGTTTCTTGACAAATCACGCCGTTGATGCCTTGATGGATGTGTATGATTTTAGCCGCTTTGAGACAGTGATGGACGTTGGCGGCGGACAGGGTGGACTAATTGCGCGAATTGTCAAGCGCTTTGGCTGTAAAGGAATATTATTTGAAGTGCCTTATGTAGCCGAAACAGCCGCAGCTTATTTGCAACAGCAAGGAGTTGATAAAGATGCGGTGCAAATCATCACAGGGGATGTATTTGTAGAAATTCCCAAAGGTGCGGATGCGATCGTCATGAAGTATTTTATCTCAGCGTGGAATGACGAAGACGCGATGAAAATTTTGCACAACTGCAAGCAAGCACTACCACCGCACGGAAAAATAATTCTATTGCAAGCTTTCGTCCCCGATTTAGATGAGCCGAAAGTTGCTCCCGACGGTGTAATGCCCGGAGTATTTGCCGTACAAGTTAATGTAGCAGTGCCGGGGGGCGGATGGCGCACGCGGCAACATTTTCAAGAGTTGTTTGAGAAGTCTGGTTTTGTGTTAGAAAAAGTGGTTGACACTCAAACCAACCTTTCAGCAATGGAATTTGGTTTGGCGTCTTAATGAACCAAGGAATGAGCGCAAAAACTCTCTCTAACTCTTTTTCCTTTGTGTCCTTCGTGTCTTCGCGGTTCGTTCTAAGAAGGAAAAACGAACCGCGAAGGCACGAAGTACACGAAGTAAGAAGAGAATGAAGAAGATAGGTATTCTTTGAGTAGAAAGAAAGTAAGACGCGCTTTGACTACAACAATATTAAAGGATAGAAGGTAATGCGGCGAGTTATCTGCATCATGGTTCTGTTTTATTTAATTCAAACTTACGGAAGTAATCCAGGACTTTTTGGACTTCCGCTTACCATTTATCTCAAAGAAAACCTGCAACTTTCACCGGCACAGTTGGCAAGCTTTAGCAGTTTAGTTTTTACTCCTTGGATGATTAGACCACTTTACGGAATTATTGGTGATGCGATTCCGATATTTGGCTATCAGTTTAAAAGCTATTTCTTTATTTGTTACACGCTAGCGCTGGGAGTGTTATTAGGATTAGCTGGCTTGAAATCTTACACGATTAATTTGTTGGTATTCGCTATAATTTTAGTCAATTTATCGATAGCCTTTAGCGATGTCCTTACAGATAAAATTATGGTCGTTCAAGGCAGGATTTTTAACAACACTGCTGGTTTACAAGCGGCTCAATGGACTGCTCTTGGTTTTGGGAAAGCGCTGCTGTATTATATTAGCGGCTGGCTGGCTCAAAATTCTACTTTAGCGATCGCGTTTGGCATTAATGCAATTGTGCCGTTGATTGGTTTAATCGGAACCTTTGTCTTACTTGGGGATGAAAAAAAGCAGAAAGAAAAAGTTTTAGTCAAAACTAGTCTAAAATCCCTTTGGTCAGCAATCAAATCACCGCAGTTTCTAGCTGTTGTTGGCTTTATTGCTTGCCTTGAATTTACTCTCGTCCCGCCGCTGGTCAATTATATCATATATTACTATCAAGATGCTTTAAACTTAGATAAACAATCTTTAGGTGTTTTGGGTACATATGAAGCGATCGCTAATGCTTTAGGTGCGATTGTTTTTGGCATCTTTTCTGTGAAGATTTCCCGAAAGTTCCTGTTAAATATGGCGATTGGATTAACTATTATTTCCACACTCGGTTTGTTATTTATATCTAATATGCAAACCGCTAGCTTGGTGAGTATCTTTTTTGGATTTTTCGCCATGATAGCTATGTTGGGTGTATTAGAAATCGCCGCTAGAGCTTGTCCTGTTGGTGCGGAAGGCTCAACTTACGCATTGCTAATGTCTGTATATATCTTTGCTAAACAACCAGGTCCCATCTTAGGTGGTTACTTATATAATTGGGGAGTTGCACCTTCAATTCTTGTTATTATCAGTGCAGGATTTACAGCGCTATGTTGGTTTCTAATTCCTTTACTTAAACTAGAGCAAGAGTAATTAAATGCCAACAGCATAACTTACATTCCTCTGCGTCCCTCTGCGCTAACCTCAGCGTCCCCTTCGGGTTCATCAGTTCGACGGGAACGCCAGTCCGCTCAACGCGCTTAACCCGCGCACGCGGCTGGCTCCGGAAACCCTTGCGGGTTCGGGGGGTCGCAATCGACGGGAACCGCCAAGACTGCGACCCCCTCACCGACTCCGCCGACTGATTCACCTTTGCGTTTAAATTTAAACCCTCAATTCACCACCATTTAAATACAAAAACCTATGACTTGGTATCCTCGAAACAAATATTGCTGGGATTTCTGGTTTGCTTGGGAGGGGCAAACACTACACGTTTTCTATCTGCAAGCTTCACAACTAATGTGTGCTTATAATGCTGATAGAAGGCATGGTTTAGCATCAGTTGGTCATGCTGTTCTCACTGATTTTGGTTGGAAAGAAATCGATCCAGACAAACCAGTATTAGAAAAAAGAGAGGGTAATTTCTGGGATAATATGGCGATTTGGACGGGAAGTATTATTCAAGAAGATAATCTTTACTATCTATTCTATACAGCGCGACGTAGAGAAGATTTATTGGTGCAAACACCCCACGAACGCCGTTTACCCCAAAACATTGGTGTTGCTACTTCAAAAGATTTAAGAAATTGGACAAGAACACCTGCCACTTTAAAAAAACCTGTTATTCCTAATCCGGGAATCAAGAGTGAATTTGATGGTAGTAACTGGCGCGATCCTCATGTTATTAAAGATCATATTGACGGAAAATATTATGCTTTTATCTGTGCGCGTCCTAGAGAGTCGGCTGAGGATGTGGGGGGTGTAATAGCAATTGCAACTTCATCCAATTTGTCAGATTGGCAAGAAGAACCCTATAAAATTTTATATCAGAGCGATCAATTTTATTTGATGGAGGTGCCGCAAGTTTTTTGGCGTAAGACGAATGATGGTAAATACTGGCGCTTTTATCTTTTATTCGGTCCTCACTGGAGTCCTTTCTTTATAAATGAAGTGCCAATAGGAGTTACTTACTACGTCCGTTCTCAACCAATCAAAGATAGAACTAAGGTTAGTTACGATCGCATTCCTTGGGAAGATGAACCTGCGAATATGTTATGCAAAAATTTCTATGTTGGTAAATTTGTCAACCCGGAAACCGAAACTTACCCAGCCTTCTTTGGTTTCCGCAAACAAGATGAAGGCGGACACTTTGTCGGCGGAATATCCGATCCGCAGTGGGCGAGTTTTGCTGATGATGGCACTATTAGCTTATCCGACTTTAAACCTGAATTAAATTTCGCTTTAATAGCAAAAAGTTCGTATTCAAATGAAATTAAATAAGTTACAACAAAGAATTGTCAGTATTCTTGAGCCTTTACCTATGGAAAACAAGCATTTGGCTCCAACAGGCACTCTGGAGGCGCTGCAAATTAGGATAGGCGAAACTGTCACAGGTTGGTTGCGATCGCTTCGTCGAGGTCAACCGATGCTTTGGGATCCTTGGATACTCAAAGATAATGATATTTACCGCATGTATTACTTACAAGCGCTAGAAATACAAGACCCGTGGTGGAAAAATAGTAACATTGGCGCTGCGGTTTCTACTGATATGAACCACTGGGAAGATTTAGGAATTATTCTAGAGCCAGAACCAGCTAATTATTGGGAATCGGGAAGAGTATGTGCCGGTTGTACCTATAAAGAAGATAATATTTACTACCTGTTTTACTCAGCAGGTGGCAAAGAACCACCACACTTGAGGAATGAAGCAATTGGTTTAGCAACATCAACCGATGGGGTACACTTTTCACGTTATAGCGATCGCCCTTTATTAGCTCCAGAAACTGATGACCCTTGGTACGGACGCAGCAACTGGACAGAGCATTTACACTGGCGCGATCCTTATATTTTCAAAGATGAGCAAACTAATAGTTACTACATGTTCATTTGTGCCGGCTCTAGAGTAACGGGTAATTTTCAAGGATGTGTTGGTTTAGCAGTAGCAGACAAAATTACTGGACCTTACAAATTGCTACCCCCTGCTGTAGAAGCACCTGTAGATTCTGTTGATTGGCCCTATTACCATTTAGAACGACCTCAAGTCATTTATAAAAATGGTAAATATAATTTATTCTTTTCTTGCTTTAAGCAGTTTTTTAACCCAGATTGGCTGAAAAATTTAAAGCATAAAAGAGTAACGAATTCTTCACTTTATTGGTATATTTCTGATAATATTGCCGGACCTTATCACCCAGTAGACGATGATGATTTTATCGTTAAAGGAAGCGAAAAAACTGGAATGTATGGAACTAATTTTCTGCAAATATCAGATGAACCAGAAGAATTTATTGCCTATGGCTGGTATCACAGACTTCACGCCTTACAAGTTTCCCAAGCATTTCGAGTGAACTGGAAAAACACCAGCTTGCACGACGAAAGCAGCTATCAACACCATGACATTCTGGAAATTTTGCTGACTTCAGGTAAAACTGCTAGGTGAATCAGTAGAGACGTTCACATATTGTAGAGACGTTCCAGTGGAACGTCTCTACGATGGTTATGGTGTTTTTATTACTATTAATTCAACCGCTATAATATCGGATAAAAGCGAAAATTTATCCTAATCAGAATTAGTATCTGGCGTTCGCGTCAAACGTGGTGAATGTCCTCTCCGCCAACGATTAAACCCATAACCAACCGCTGCCAAAGCCAAGAAATAAGGACTGTAAACCATTAACCAAATACCCAACTTCAACAAGCCAACAGTAAAATCACCAAAAGAATTAGTAGATTTATTCCAACTATCTTGAAGTTGTGAACCCAAAGCGCGTTGTGTTCCCTTGCTAGAAACTGCGGCTTCTAACTTCAAAGTAATAGTTGAATAAGCAACTTGATTAGTTAAGTTTTTTAATTGAGCATCAATTTGTTCTATAGATTGTCGCACCTGACTAAGTTCTTGAGCAACACTTAACACATCCCTAACAGAACCAGCGCGATCCATAATTTTCTGTAAATTCGCTTCTGTTTTTCGCAAATTAGTTAATCTCGCTTGAATATCCACTAAGCGATCGCCTACATCAAGAGCGCTAATATTGCGACTTTGTACCGTTCCCAATTTAGCTAATTCATCTAAAGTAGGTTGCAGTAAGTTCTGCGGTACTCGCAACTGTATTGATGCAGTGTGACGGGCGTTTGTTTTTGTCGGTTGTTGTTCTTGTAAACTAATTAAATCTCCTTGCTGTTTATTGATAATTTCCGAGACAGCATTCAGACTTTTATCTACAGAATCAACAATCAAACTCATTGCCGCTTTTTTGATTAATTGCGGACGAGAACGGGGTACTTGTGCAGTTTTATCAGCGGTTTCAGATGTTGCAGCACCACTTGCGGGTGATGCTGCTGCTTGACTTGCTGCTGTCTCATTCTTCAGTGCAGCTTCACCTAGATTAGGTGCAGAAGCACAACTTGTAAAAATTACCCCTCCCATCAGCAAAGTCAAAAATAAAGTCGGTTTTCGTATCGCATCAGTCAAGCTTTTCATAACCTACCCTCGGATAGTTGAAGTTAAAGCTAGTATGGCTGACTTGAACACAGGTTTCTGGCTTTGTTGCAGTTTATGTAACGGAGGTTAAGCGCTTCAGCGCTTACTACGAACAGATAAGCCTCATGACGGATGAATTAGCAAAAACGCTATGACTAGCTGGTATATAAGTGAAAGAAGCAGAAACATGGAAACGAAACAGCTAGGAAAATCGGGTGTATATGTAAGCGCGATCGCTTTGGGTGGTATGCCAATGTCGTTACGCGATCGCCCGACCGAATCCGAATCTCTCAAAGTCATTCATCGCGCTTTAGATTTAGGCGTTACTTTCATTGACACCGCCGATTCTTACTGCAAAGATGAATCAGATAAGCACCACAACGAGAAACTAATTCACAAAGCTTTGCAAACTTACAATGGTGATGCCAGCAATGTAGTTGTCGCCACCAAAGGCGGTTTGATGCGTCCTCAGGGAAACTGGACTCGCAACGGCAATCCTGAACATTTACGCAAAACTATTCGCGAAAGCTTTGAAGCTTTAGGCGGTAATAAACCTATCGATGTTTGGCAATATCACTCGCCAGACCCGGATTATACCATAGAAGAAGCCCTAACACCTGCTTCTGAAGCAGTAAAAGAAGGTTTGATTCGCTTTGTGGGAGTTTCTAACTTTTCTGTCGAACAAATCAAGCAAGCGCAAGATGTCGTGGAAATTGTCTCAGTGCAAAATCAATATAGCCCTTGGTATCGACAGCCAGAGAAAGACGGGGTGTTGAAATATTGCGAACAGCAACAATTAACCTTTTTACCTTGGAGTCCCTTGGGTGGTAGTCGGCGCCATAGTGACTTGCAAGATATTAAAGCGATCGCCCAACTAGCCAAAGAAAAAGGCGTATCAGTGTATTGTATAGTCTTAGCATGGCTGCGTTCCAAATCGCCCTGCATCCTTCCCATACCCGGTGCTAGCAAAGTTTCCAGCATCGAAGATTCAGTACGCGCTGCTGATGTGAAACTCTCAGATGAAGAAGTGCAAAGAATTGATCGAGAAACTTAAATTGGGAATGGGGAATGGGTAATGGCTTTTTAAGAGGGGGAAAGGGGAAAGGGGAAAGGGGAAAGGGTAAGAAATCCCCCTGCTTCCCCTGCCTCCCCTGCTTCCCCTGCTTCCCCTGCCTCCCCCCACTCCCCCCCTCCCCCACTCCCCCCCTCCCCCACTCCCCTAAATCGAAACGCTTGTCTGTAGTTACGCAATTTGCGGTAAAATCAGAAGCCTGCCAATTAATGACGCTCTTGCTGACAGGAGATGCTTCTATGACCCGGATGTATTACGACGAAGATGCCAATTTAGACCTTTTAGCACAGAAAACCATTGCCATCATTGGCTATGGTTCCCAAGGTCATGCCCACGCGCTTAATCTCAAAGATAGCGGGATGAATGTAATTGTTGGGTTATATCCGGGCAGTAAGTCAGTCTCTAAAGCCGAAGCTGCTGGGTTAACTGTGAAAAATGTTGCAGATGCAGCAAATGCGGCTGACTGGATCACGATTTTGTTACCTGATGAAGTGCAAAAAACGATTTATACAAATGAAATTGAACCAAATCTGCAAGAAGGAAATGTCTTAGCTTTTGCCCACGGCTTTAATATTCACTTTGGGCAAGTTGTACCGCCGGCAAACGTCGATGTAGTCATGGTAGCACCTAAAGGACCTGGGCATTTGGTGCGACGAACTTACGAACAAGGAGAAGGTGTACCGGCGCTGTTTGCAGTGTATCAAGATGCCAGCGGTCAGGCACGCGATCGCGCAATGGCATATGCTAAAGGTATCGGTGGAACCCGCGCCGGTGTTTTAGAAACAACTTTCCGCGAAGAAACTGAGACAGATTTATTCGGCGAACAAGCTGTATTGTGCGGTGGTTTAAGTGCCTTAATCAAAGTCGGATTTGAAACTTTAGTAGAAGCCGGTTATCAACCAGAATTAGCTTATTTTGAATGTCTGCACGAAGTCAAATTAATTGTAGACTTGATTGTAGAAGGTGGCTTGGCAAAAATGTATGACAGCATTTCTAACACCGCTGAATATGGTGGTTATACCCGTGGTACGCGAATTGTCACTGACCAAACTAAAGCAGAAATGAAGAATATTCTCAGTGAAATTAAATCAGGGCAATTTGCACGAGAATTTGTCTTAGAAAACCAATCTGGCAAACCAGGATTTACTGCCATGCGTCGTCAAGAAGCCGAACACAAAATTGAGGAAGTCGGCAAAGATTTACGCGCTATGTTTAGCTGGTTGAAAAAAGCGTAATTTTCTTTGAGATTTTCGATTAAACTCGTTCCCAGGTATAACCTGGGAATTTGTTTGCACAATTTCATACCGTCAATCACCAACGCCTTGAATTTAATTTTTGGTAAATTTTCCCTAGATGATTAATAGTGTTTTATAATATATGTACATAATTGTGTACATAAACTGATGTTTTCTTACAAAATGACATCTCCAACCGATGCCAGAAATGACTTTTTTAAGTTGTTAGACCTGGTAGTAGAAAATCATCAGGTGTATATTATCAACCGTCGCGATGCGGAAAATGTAGCGGGGAATTGCTGAGTCAGATTTGATAAGTTTGGTTGAGACAGTTTATTTATTGCGTAGACGCTATGCGTCTTGTCGTCAGACATCGCCTGAAAATGCACGTCGGTTACTTGATGCAATAGAAGAGTCGAAAACAGGAATCCAATCTCAAACTATCGCAGAACTTCGGCAGGAGTTAGGCATTGACCAAGAAGAAGAAAAAGAAAGCTGAATCTGAGGAAATTAAGCCAGTTATAATTAATCGAAGTCCTGGTTTTAGTTTCAAATTCAAAGAAGATTTAGCTTGGTGGTTCAAACAAGATTTTGCCAAAGCATCAAAAATTTTGGATTTGGTTACGGCAGTCATGCAAAACCCATTTGAAGGGATTGGTAAACCGGAAGCATTGAAGTATATGGATGCAAATATTTGGTCACGGCGAATTGATGCGCGAGCATCGGCTAGTATATAGAGTGGGAAACACTCAAATTGATTTTTTAGCTTGTCGCTATCACTACGAATAATGCATTTATGTTACGTTTAGTAAGTTTCTTCACTTTGCTGGTGATAACTTCTTCTTTGGAGTTGCAGAACTTTGTTCAAGCACAATCACAGCAAGATACAAAACTAATACCATTTTTTGATAATCTAAATAATCCGGTTACGGTTGGTTTCCCTAGAGGACAACAACTAGATATTTCTCCACCTCCACCCCAACTTAATGCTTTCGATAATGAAGTATTGAAAGCCTGCGGTTCGATTGGTAGCAACGTTAATCCCAACCGATTTAAAAATCTTTTATCTGCAAATCCACAAGTATTAGATAAAATTCAGCAAGCCACTGGGGGAGAACTTCGCGCAGGAAGACGCCGAAGGTCAGATTTTCTGCAAGATTTAACTAATATTTGGTTTAAAAATAAAGGCTTTGAACATATTTTTTGTGGCGAAATATATAACGAAAATGATATTGGCGGATTGCACTTTTACGGTAGATATTTACAATTGCAAAATCAAGGAATAGCCGGAAGGTTGCCGAATAATTCCCAAAGAGAAGAAGTTATTCCCGGTGTAATTTATACGATGGGTGTGGAAATTAAACAGGGAAACCGCATTATTAGAGATGTTATTAAAGGTTACGGCTATTTGAGCAACGCTGAAGAAATGCTGGTAGATGCCACAAAAGCATTTAAACTACAAGGAAATCTGGAAGGAGCATGTATTTATAATACAATAGATGCGGAGACAGGCAAAACTTTTCCGACTATTTTTGTGAGAAAAGAAAACGCAATTATCACCTACTATCCTGATGCTACACCTAGCGGTAAACAGTGTAAAACTTGAGTAGAGACGTTCCACCCGAACGTCTCTACGACAGCATTATCAGTGTTTTGTTCGCTTTAAGATTAACCCCATTGCGATCGCACAAATGCCAATTACGCTACTTGGTTCGGGAACAGAGATAGGATTTCCAGTTTCGGAGTTGAAGAATACAACTTTACCCTCACCACCACCACCAACAATTCCTAAATCGGGACGTTCATCAAATAAATAAGAAAAGTCTACAAATTTGAAGTTGATACCATCTTCCGAACTGTAGGAAGAAAAAGCAAAAGTATAAGGAATTTCCGGGTAAGTGTCGTAATTACCTCGAAAATAAATTGTTTTCGGTTTCCCATTAAAAAATGACACTTGAGTACGATTGTAGGGGTCGTTAGTTTCATCGTATGGTCCGCCATAAAAATTAAAGAAGAATGATAAACCTTGCTCGGAACTAGTAATATATTCGTTTCCTTGTCCGGTAAGGAAACTATCATCAAATTTCACGTATCCATCAAAAGTTTGACCCGCTAATATTCCCGTTAAACTATTGACCTGAAAATCATAGCTGACTGTCTTTGCTAGTACCCGACCACCGCTAATAAAACCTAAACTCAACACCAAAGAAGCAGCGGTAGTTTTCAGTAGATTTTGCCAAATCATAATAAAAATGTTTTTTTGTATCCGAATAATTATCTATAGTAATTACACGGCAATACAGATGTCACTATTATTTGATTAAGTAAACATGAATAAATGATATTCTTGATGCTAAGTATTTATTAAAGAATTAAAAACTAATTAAAAAGCTTTTGTAAAAGAAAGTTATTTAATAGATTATCTTGCATAAATAATTTGTTGTTTGATATCATGTCCGGCAAATCAGACATATTGTAGAGACGTTCGGTTCGGAACGTCTCTACGAGTTATGGTATTTTTATTACTGTTAATTAGAGCGGACATAATATCATGCAGAAAGCGTGCGAAGAATCGTTTCTTTGCCGCTGTTTGCTGTTTTGGTGATTTGAATTGAGCCGCTGATAATAGCATATAGTTTGGCTGGTAGGCGATCGCATAACGCAGCACAATCTCTTTTTTGCTATAACGCTGCACCAAGGTTGTGAGGTTGCATTATGTCGCAAATGCTGGAGGATGCGAAATCCCAGGTTGCGCTGCTTCGAGTTGCGCTGCAAGGCTGATAAGAGTAGCTTCAGCAGCGGGTTTTCCGATTAACTGAACGCTCATAGGTAAACCGTTATCGTCAAAACCAACCGGAATGGCGATCGCTGGTAGTCCAGTAGCATTCGCGGCGGGACAAGGTGCAATCCAGTGTATAATTCTTTGGAATGTCTCTTCTGCACTCAAATTTGCCCATTCCCCAACGCGGATCGGTGAATGCAGATAAACTGGCAATACCAACACATCCACAGTGTCAAAAAACGCCACGATTTGCCGCGACACCATCTGCATTTGAAAAACTGCTCGCAGATATTCACCAGCCGAACCGGTTCGCGCTAACAAAAAGCGATTCACCGACTGCAAAACTTCAGCTGGAATTCCCGACGCAGCCACGCTAGATTGCCAGACAACTTGAAATGGTTCAACTAAACCGCTAAAATCCGGACATTGTTCTTCAACTGTATGACCGAGTTCTTCTAATAACTTAACTGTTTGCATCACAGCTTGCTGACACACTGCGTCAGCTTTGCCTAGAGGAGGAATGCTAGTAGAAAAGGCAATTCGCAAAGCACCGACTTTTTCCTTACTTGCGGTGAGAAATGATGGTTTGGGATCGGGCAACCAGTAAGGATCGCCGGTGACATAGCCAGACATGACATCCAAAAGAGCGGCTGCATCGGCTACATTACGGGCTATTGGACCATTAGTGGCAATTCCACTGAGGCGATCGCCTGCTGGTGCCTGAGACACTCTTCCTCGTGATGGCTTGATGCCCACCAAACCACAACAAGCCGCAGGACCGCGAATCGATCCACCACCATCGGAACCTTGAGCGATCGCACATAATCCCGCTGCTAGTGCTGCCGCTGCCCCCCCACTCGAACCACCGGGAGTATATTCCAAATTCCACGGATTTCTTGCTGAGGGAAAACCCGTAGGCTCAGTGTAAGGAAATGAACCAAGTTCTGAAGTTGCAGTTTTGCCCAAAAGAACAAACCCAGCGGAGCGTATCCGCGTCACTGTGCCATCATCATATTCTGCAATCTGATTCAACAACGCTGGATTCCCGTAGGTACAAGCGACACCAGCCACCGGGTTAAGGTCTTTAATCGAAATCGGCACCCCAAAAAATGGCGGTAGGGGTGGGGTTCCCCCACCCGGAGAAACCCCACCCCCAGACAACATTTCTGTTTTGGCTTTAGCATCGGCTAAAGCACTCTCTGCCATTACCGTAAAATAACTTCCTAATTGGGGATCTAAGCGCTGAATTCGTTCTAGATATAATTCCACCAACTCCAACGGTGACACTTGACGCTGACGAATTAATTCTGCCTGCTGCAATGCTGGGCTAAAAGCTAAATCAATTTGATTCATGCGTTAGTTAAAAGGTAGTTTTATCTATTCGTACCATTTTATCTGCAATTTTCACGCTTGAATTGTTATTTTCGCCTAATTCTTGGGAACTTTAAATCTATAGCTAAGATTTGCAACTTAAACATTCTTTAAGAGTTAGGCAGCAAACTTTGACTATTAATGTAGCTACAACCTCGCTTAGTAGCTGACAATTTTGTTTTTTACATCAACTTTAGGTCATCTCCACGCATCAAATTTATGGCTGATTTAAAAGAACTTATTAATGAACTTCCCAACCTTGCTGATAGCCTTAAACTAAGTGTTGGTGATGCTAATGACATCAGCCAGCAAATCGTACACATAGGTAATGTTCAAGATAAATTACAGAAAATTCAAGAAGAAATTGAAGCCGAATTAGCTAGGGAAACATTTAAGAAGAAAGCAATGGGTGTGCTACCTTTTTTAGGCACAGTAGTAGCAAGCGTTTTTATTCCTGGCGGTTTTTTAGTAGATGCTGCAATTGGCGCAGGTGTAGGATTTATTGCCGAAAAATTTGGCAATTCCGAAACCGAATTAATCTTAAATGATTTACAAGTAAAAATTGAAGACTTGATTGACTGGGGTGAGTGGCTCAAGGATACAGCAGAAGATATTTTCAGCGATTCTGAAGTGATTAATCAAATAATTTTTCAACATAAAAAATCCAGCTTGCCTACTCAATTCCAAAGACTTGATGAAAGCTTAATGATTAACTTAGCTTTTGGTGAACCTAAAGTTTTACAGCAGCAAATTCGGCAAATTATCCAAGCTCAGGAAAATTTATTGCAAGTAAAGCAGAGATTGAATGAAGTTATCAACTATATTGAAAATGGTGAAGATATATTAAAAATATTACTAGGTTTTTCAGCTTTTTTTGGTAAATCTGGTTTCGCTTTAGAATGGCTTAATGATGAACATGGATTAATTATATCTAGCAATGGTCAATTTCAAGCCGTAGCAGATATTATCGATGAGTGTGTCTCTTTAAAAGAAAAAACTAGTGCTTTAATTTTACATGGTAATACTTTTAGAGGACAAGCAGAACAAGCGCTGAAAAATCTGGAAAGCCAAAAGAAGAAAGTAGAAGCGGCTAAAACTCAAACGATAATAGCACCGCAGACGTTAGAACAAAGACCAAAAAAATCAGCTAATATAAAACAGTCTATTTTGGTTATCGGTTCAAGTTTAGCAATCTTCGGTTTTGGTGGTTGGATGTGCCGGGACAAATTTTCGCAAGTTCAGCTTCAAAGCCTCAGTTTCAACCAGGCAGGAAATGTTGTAACAAATCTTCAATCTGCTCAAAAACTTGGCATGGAAGCTGCTGTTATGGTTCAAAATCCACCACATCCAATAGTAGTTTGGCAGCAAGCACAAGATAAATGGCAGCAAGCGATAAACTTGTTAGAAAGTATTCCTGAAGGGACATCAGTTTCTACTCAAGCTCATAAGCAACTGGTTAACTATCGTGTTAACCATGCTGCTATCAGTCAAAGACTTATGACTGAAAGTAAAGCAGCAGCAAACTTGGAATCTGCCCAAAAATTGGCAATGGAAGCTGCTGTTATGGTTCAAAATCCACCACATCAAGAATAAGTTTGGCAGCAAGCATTCTTCAAATGGCAGCAGGCAATCAATATATTAGAAGCTATTCCATCAGGTACATTTGCCTCTCAAAAAGCTAAAGAAAAGCTTTCTATTTATAAAACTAATTATGCTGCGATCGCTACAAAACTCAAATATTAAAAGGCAGATTATCGGCTATTTCAACTCTCCCCAAACGAAATTCTGTTTTTTCCATTAGACAAAGGTCGTGTCCTGCGTCGTAGGGACAATTCATGAATTGTCCCTACATTCGTACTTCGGGCAACGCATAATTGTTTTCCACGACGTTTGTCTATTGTTTGAATACCGCAAGCGGAAGTTGGCTCAGGCATTGTGAACAATTATAAAATACAAAAAAAGGGATAATGATTATGACCGCTACTAAAAACCGTTTGTGGACAGTAGAGGAATATCATCGGATGATAGATGCTGGAATTCTTACTCCCAACGACAAAGTTGAGCTTTTAGAAGGTCGCATCATCCAAATGAGTCCACAAAAACCACCACCAGCAGCTACCACACAACGAACATCTGATTATCTTAAAGATATTCTCACAGATAAAGCTTATGTGCGGATGCAACTACCCATCACTTTATCTACCTCAGAACCCGAACCAGATATCGCGGTAGTTCGCATTAATGCTGGTACTTATAGCGACCATCACCCCAGTGCTGAAGAAATCTTTTTACTGATTGAAGTTGCTTATACTACTTTAACTTTTGACAAAGAAGAAAAAGCTCCTATCTATGCTAGAGCTAATATACTTGAGTACTGGATTTTAGATATTGAAAACCGCCAAGTTTATATATACCGCAATCCAACTACATCAGGCTATAAAACAGAAACAATTCTTCAAGTAAATGCAGCTTTAGCACCTTTAGCTTTTCCGGAAATTGAAATACCTTTTTCGGAATTATTTCTTAAGTAGTGAGGACTTCAGTCCTCATCTTATCAAAGAATCAATAAAGTCCTTAGTCCTCATTTTAAAAAATAAGGACTAAAGTCCTTACTACATTAAACTAGAGAACGGTCAGTCAAAATCTCATAGCCAGTATCCGTCACTAACACGGTATGCTCAAACTGAGCCGAAAGTGAATTATCCACCGTTACAGCAGTCCAGCGGTCAGATAAAGTCCGCGTCACCTTAGAACCTGCATTCAAAATTGGCTCAATAGCCAGCGTCATTCCTGCACGCAGCTTGACATTTGGCATTTCCCGCGTGCGGAAGTTGAAAACTGAAGGTTCTTCGTGCAAATTGCGACCAACACCGTGTCCGGTGAAATCCTCAACTACACTAAAGCCATTACCTTTTACATGGTCTTCAATTGCTCCAGCAATATCTATAAGATAATTTCCGGCTTTAACTTGTTCAATGCCTTTGAAAAGCGATTCTTCAGCTATGCGAATCAGTTTAGCAGCTTGTGGGGTGACATCTCCCACGGCAATAGTAATGCAGGAGTCACCATGAAAACCTTGATAAAAAGCACCTGTATCTACTTTTAAAACATCCCCCAAACGGATGACTTTTTTCGGACTGGGGATACCGTGTACAACTTCATTATTAATGCTGGAGCAGATAGAACCAGGAAAACCGTGATATCCTTTAAAGCTTGGTGTTGCACCCATTTCTCGAATGCGCTTTTCCGCATGAGCATCTAAGTCAGCAGTAGTCATTCCTGGCTGTACCAACTGAGAAATTTCTTTCAAAACGGTAGCGACAATTTTTGCAGATTGCCGCATAATTTCAATTTCACGCGACGATTTAATTTCAATTCCTCGGCGTTGTCGTTTGGAAACATTAGGCTGAGTTGATTGAGAAAGCAGGTTACTGAAAATGTTCATGGGATATTAATAATTATTTGCGCCTTGCCGCTATGAAGTCAATGATTTTTTTAGATTAGTTGAGAAACAATATCTATATTTAAGTTAGCTTATTTGGTTGTTGGTTGTTGGTTGTTGGTTGTTGGGCAATGGGCAATGGGCAATGGGCAATGGGAGATTTTTTCCATGCCCACTTGGACGATGCCCACTTGGACGATGCCCCATGCCCCACCATCCACCATCCACTAACTACTATGTGCTAAGACAGCCGGACCTGCTGTGACTACTACAATTTTATCTGGATGAAGTAATTCACGAGCAGCAAGATTTACTTGGGCAAGATTGACTGTCTGGATTTTTTGGGTAAAAGAACGTAATTCCATTTCATCCAACCCGTAGACTTCGTTCATGAGAATTTTTTTAGTTAATTCCTGTGGGTTTGCAAGAGTTACGGTGTAGTTGCTGATTAAGGTGCGTTTGGCTGTCTCTACTTCTTGGGTGCTGACACCATGAGTATGCAGTTGTTGTAGCAGATTGCGGGTGCTAGCGATCGCTTTACTTGCATCTTCTGGGCTGGTTTGCATTTCTATCAAAAATGTGCCTATATTTTTCCCAGCTTGGAAGTAGCTATAAATTCCATAAGTCAGACCTAGGCGATCGCGTACTTCTGCACCCAGTCTACTCGAAAGTGTATCGCCACCCAAAATCTGATTCAATATTAAAGCCGCATAAAATCTTGGATCTTGACGGTTTATACCTATGTAACCCATATAAGTAATCGCTTGTGCTTTACCAGGAAGCACTGAATTGACACGGACTACATTTTCTGGTATAGATACAGCCGGATATTTTAATTTTGGTGGTTTACCGCTAAAAAGCCAATCACTAAACTGAGTTTGAAGATGCGATCGCACTTTCGCCGGTTCAAAATCTCCCACCAACACTAACACTGTTGTATCTGGACGATAATGTTTTGCTTTGAAATTAAGCACATCTTCACGGCTAATTTTCTGCAAACTCTTTTCAGTGGGAAAGGTGTGTGAAGGATGATTTTTCGGATAAATAGATTGGACAAATGTTCTTTCTGCTACTTCATTTGGGTCATCTAATTCCACTTCCAAAGCATTCAAAGCTTGTTGGCGAGTCAATTCCAACTCTTTAACAGGAAAAGTCGCATTTTTGACAGCATCAGCTAAAGTCTCAATCAAAACAGGCAAATCTGCGGCTAAACTATTACCCTGAATTCGCACACCTTCGCGAAACGTTTCCAAATCCAGATTTGCTCCGCGTTCTTCCAAGGTTTGGGCAAGAGTTAAAACATCCTTGCTTTTTGTACCATTCATCAAGTTGTCTGCTACAAGAGATGCCAATCCTGCTTTATCCTCTGGATCAAATTCTGCCCCAGCTTTGAGATAACCACTCAACGTCACCGTGGGAGTACTTTTATCCGGCAACAGCAATACTCGCAAACCGTTGCCAAATGTAAATTCTTGTGGTAATGCTAGCGTTGCTTTTTCTATTGAAGTTTTCTCAACAGTGTCTGTAGTCGAATCCACAGCTGGTAAATATTTCATCACCTCAGCCGGGGCTACAGGTGCTAAGGTAGTAAAATTTTCTGTAGTTTGTACAGAATTTGCTTTGCCACCATTTCCTTTAACCTGTTTCTGAGTTGGTTCAAAAAAGCCTACCGTGCGTGCTTTTTGTTGAAGATATTTATTCACCACACGCTTAACATCCGCCTCAGTGACTTCGCGAACCGCTTCTAAATAGCGTTCTGTGTAGAGATAATCACCAGTAGTTAGCTCATCATTAGCCAGTTGCATCGCTTGATTGGTGATATCACGGTTACTCAAAATTACAGAAGCTTCTAACTGCGTCTTGGCTCGTTTTACTTCTTTTGAAGTCACCCCAAAAGCCAGCTTACCGATTTCACTATTTAGTACTGAGTCAATCTTCCGCAAATCTTGATGAGGTGCTGCTGTCACCGATATCTTATACCAGCCAGAAGAGAGCAAGCTAGCAACAGAAGCACTAACATCACTAGCCAAACCTGATTCGACTAATGCCTGATAAAACCGAGAATTCCGCCCTTCTGTCAAGATGTAATCCATCACTGACAACGCTGGCACATCCGGATGATTCACCTGCGGCAGTGGGTAGACTGCTTGTAACAACCCCGCCGATCCCGGTTCTCGCAAGACGATGGGAGTGGGGGAGGGGGGAAGGGGGGGAGAGGGGGAGAGGGGGGGAATTTTGACTGTTGAGTGTTGAGTGTTGGGGATTTTCCCGAATATTTCTTGTACTGCTTTGAGGGTTTTTGCGGTGTCAAAATCTCCGACAATCACCAAAACAGCGTTGTTGGGAGTGTAGAAGTTACGGTAATACTTACGTACTTGCTCAACTTGAAATTTCTCGACATCGGCTTTGGTACCACCCACAGGCAACCCGTAAGGACTCTGGGGAAACGCTGCTTGCATTACGGCGCGGTTTAGGCGGTAATCAGGACTATTTTCGTAACCTTGCAACTCGGAAATTACTACTTGTTTTTCACTCGCTAACTGTTCGGCATCAATCAGAGAGTTTTGCATTCTGTCTGCTTCTAGCACTAAAAGGGCTTTGAGCTTTTCTCGTTCTAAAGTTCCATAATATGCTGTTTGATCGTAGCTAGTGAAAGCATTCGAGTCGCTACCCAAAGCACTAAACAATCGTCCAAATTGAATCGTCCGATTGCGAGTGCCTTTAAACATCATGTGTTCTAACTGGTGGGCAATGCCATTCACTCTGGGTTCTTCATTGCGCGAGCCGACTTTATACCACACTTGCACAGTTACAACTGGCGCAGTATGCACTTCTTTTGTGAGGACAGTCAGACCATTTCCCAGCACCGTTTTGTTGACGTTTTCTGTCACTGTTCGGGATGTTGGCTTTTTTGCTACAAATGTTTTCTGAGTATTTACCTGGTTGTAAGCAACCATAAGCTTACTATCAGCAGGTTTATGACTGAGAAACAACACCGCAATCAGCCAGACGCTCAACATTAATAACAAATAACGATACTTACGCAATGTGGAAAATACTGGCATTAATTTTGTAAACTTTCTCTGTAAATACGATTACAAATTTTTTTTGTAATCATAATAGTTTAATCTTTTTCTATAAGTTATTGCGTAGGCAACACTACAGAGAAAGATTATTTTAGAGTTAATGGAAAGTAGAGGCTACTATTCGCCGATTTATGATAAAATCCGTATAAATTCGAGGGGTAATCCGTCAGCATCGGCAATAAAAGCAACTTCGTAAATACGCGATCCTATTTGCTGCTGTGTTGGTTCTAAAAGCACTACCAACGGTTGCGATTGTTCACCTTGAGATTGTGAGGCGATCGCCATACGTTCTTTTAGATTTGTTAACCAACTAGGTAAATCTGCCGTTATTTGTGTTAAATCAAATGACAGATGATAATATCCCACATAATGTTCATCTGCGAATGCATCCGGGGCTTTTTTAGGTTCGGGAATTTGGATAAGCTCTATTCTGCCGCCTAATCCTTCCATCCAGCAAGCCAGAGTATAGCCTGTAGTGAAGCGTTCTGTGACTGTAAACCCCAAGTGTTCGTAAAAAGCGATCGCTCGATGGATATTCGCGGTACGAATAGAAGCGTGATGCATCTTGATAGTTAGGAGTTAGGAGTTATGAGTTATTAATTATAAGTTATGAGTTATGAGTTATGAATTATTTATAGCAACTAGCAACTCCCAACTCCTCACTTTTAACTTTTAACTTTTAACTCCTAACTTTGTTCTCCTAACTTTACTCAAACAACCGAAAATAAGGATAGCGTACAGGCACACCCGGCTCTTTTTCTAAATCAAAATTTATCACTTCCCAGCAGCCTTCTTCTGCGGAATCCGGACTAAACTCTACTGGTAAGCCGTAAAGTCGCGCTGATGTTGTCTCGCTTTGACCAGAACGCCAAGGTGTGCTGCGTTCCAAATAGCCACTCATCAATTCTTGATACCGTTTGGCAATAATCACTTTTGTTGCTCGGTATCCTTGAGTATACAGCTTGTCTAGCGCTTCGTGAATTTCAAAGCGAATGCCATCGGGATGCGTATGTTGCCGATACCATTCATTATTCCATCTTCGCCAATGACGCCCGGACTGAAGATGAATCAATTCACCATCTTTCGGATTCGCTTCAAAAGCGCCATGCCGAGGACATAGATATGTGTCAGTTAGTGTCAGTGCCGGAATTGTTTGACGGCAGTGGGGACACTGGATTTCTGGACCAAATATTGGGTACTGCAAGCCTGGATTCATCATGAAGTGCGTACAAACATACTTTTGTTTTCACCCGCAAAATTGGTTTTAGTTTACACTTCTACTCCGCCTCCTTGGGCTAATTAGTTATTGTTGCACAGAGATTTCGTTGCGCTGTCGGTTTCCACAAAGCGTATCCTCTGAACATCAAGGCTTAACACCGTGATATCCTGTTGAATGCAACCAACTTCCAAGGTTGGAGTTTTTCCAGTGTTCCTGGGTACCATATTCATATTCTATCGTGTCTACCGCTTCTTACTGGTCTTCTCCTGATATTTCTCAAGCTGCCTTCGTTGCAGCTAATGCTGTGGTTATGGGTTCGGTAAACATAGCCGCTGGAGCGAGCATTTGGTATCAAGCTGTAGTTAGGGGAGATGTGGAAAGCATTGAAATTGGCGAATGCACCAATATTCAGGATGGAGCAATTCTACACGGCGATCCGGGCTTTCCGACAATTTTAGAAGATTATGTCACCGTAGGGCATCGTGCTGTGATACATTCTGCTTACATTGAACGTGGCTGCTTAATTGGAATTGGCGCAATTATTTTAAACAAAGTGCGTGTAGGCGCTGGTAGCATTATTGGTGCTGGTGCGGTGGTAACTAAAAATGTACCTCCTTTATCTCTGGTAACTGGCGTTCCGGGGAAAGTGTTACGCCAAGTCACCCACGACGAAGCAGCTGAACTTATCGAACACGCTCAACGTTACCAAAAGTTAGCTTTGGTTCATGCTGGGAAAGGCACTGATATCGGTTTTACGGGGTATAGGGCATAGGGCAATGGGCATGGGGCATTGAGAGATGGGGAGAGGGGGGGATGGGGAGATGGGGAGAGTTCTTGAGAGGGGGGGATGGGGAGAGGGGGGGACAAGGGGAAAAGGAGAATTCAAAATTTAATACTCTCTCCCCCACTCCTCCACTCCTCCACTCCTCCACTCCTCCATTACCCATTCCCCATTCCCCTAATAATAAATTTGTAAACATTCTTTACAAATGGGTCTGGAAAAATTTCCCACTTCGGCTAACAATAAAAATGAGAAGAGTTGACAAAACTTTAATTTCTACTTAACAGAGGGATTCTAAATATGGACATGCGTGTTGTGATCGTTTTAGCACCAATTGCTATTGCTGCTGGTTGGGCAGTGTTCAACATCGGTGCTGCTGCTTTAAGACAAGTTCAAGGCTTTTTCAACAGAGAAGCTTAAACTCGACGTGGTTGTTAGTGGTTAGTAGCTAGTGGTTGAGGACTTACGCAATTCAACGTCGTAAGTAGCGGTAATTCATGAATTACCGCTACAAAATAATGTGCCTTACAATTATTTTTGCGTAAGTCCTACAGTTATTTGTTACAAATAACCACTAACCAATAACGACTAACTATTTGTGAATATTGACTTATTACTACAACCCTTCCAACGCTTCGGCGTTAATCTGGGATTAGACCGCATTGTCAAACTTTTGGCAAATCTTGGCAACCCCCATCAGCAAGTTCCGGTAATTCACGTTGCCGGTACAAATGGTAAAGGTTCTGTTTGTGCTTATCTTTCCTCGGTACTTACTGAGGCTGGTTATCGCACAGGACGCTATACTTCACCGCATTTGGTCGATTGGACGGAACGCATTTGTTTGAATGAACAAGCGATCGCCTCAGAAACATTGTGTCAATTATTACTGCAAGTTCAAGCGGCAATCAGCCCAGATGAAGAATCACCAACTCAGTTTGAAGTAATTACCGCAGCAGCTTGGTTATATTTTGCACAAAGTCAAGTCGATGTGGCGGTAGTAGAAGTTGGATTGGGAGGACGTTTAGATGCGACAAACGTTTGCTCGCAGCCTTTGGTAACTATTATCACTTCCATTAGCCGCGAACATTGGCAACAACTCGGTTCTACAGTCGCCGAGATTGCCAGAGAAAAAGCTGGGATTTTGAAACCTGGATGTCCGGCAGTTGTGGGAATATTGCCAGCGGATGCAGAAAAAGTCGTGCGATCGCGTACTCTAGAATTACAATGCCCGTATATTGCGCCTCAACCTGCCCGTCAAATATCTCCAGGATGGGCAGAGTATCAGCAAGCGGGAGAGACAAGGGGACAAGGGGACAAGGAGGACAAGGGGGACAAGGGGGACAAGGGGGACAAGCTTCTGGTTCCTAACTCTTCAAATCCAAAATCGATTAAATATCGATTGCCTTTAGAAGGACAGATACAGTTAGCTAATTCAAGTTTAGCGATCGCTGCTTTAGAAATCTTACAACAAAAAGGTTGGCAGATATCACAAGAAGCCATTATTAACGGCATCGCCAAAACTAAATGGCTAGGGCGAATGCAATGGACAACCTGGAGAAATCATAAACTATTAATTGATGGCGCTCATAACCCAGCTGCGGCTCAAGTTTTACGTGCGTATGTAGATAGTCTGGATACTCCCAAAGTTAATTGGGTCATGGGAATGCTTTCCACCAAAGAACACGCGGAGATTTTCAAAGCTTTACTACGACCAAAGGACAGTTTATACTTAACGCCAGTACCAGATCATAGTTCAGCCGATACAAGCGAATTAGCAAAACTAGCTCAGGAAATTTGCCCAGAGTTGAGCTATTGTCAAACTTATCCAGATTTATTATCAGCACTAGAAACAGCTTTTAGCGCAACCGATAATTTAGTCATTTTGTGCGGCTCATTATATCTCATCGGGCATTTTTTCGCAACCGGAAATACCCCAGACTTTAACCAGCCGCCGACACCCTAACCCTCTTTTCCTCTCGTCCTCTCGTTCCCAGTCTCAGACTAGGAACGAGGTAAGGTAAACTTTCAACTCCTAACAACTAACAACTAACACCCAACAACTAACTCCTAACTTTTAACTCCTACTGCTGTTCCACTCCTGCGCTGCATCTTCAACAGCTTTATCTACCGTTTTCTCACCCAGCATCGCTGCTTGCAGATTCTCATAAATTGCCTTTTGCAGCTTATTAAAATCCTTCAAAGTCGGAGTTAAAATTTCTGCTTGTTGCAACTCTTTCGCACTCATCGCCCGCGCCACCTCCAACGTTAAAGCACTAGCCGGCACATCTTTAAAGTAGCTGTCAGACAGCGCTTTGGTAGTCGATGGTAGAACATTTGCCGCTTTCGCAAACGCTAACTGATTCTCATCATTAGTGACAAATAGCGCGAATTTAACAGCCGCATCTGGTTGCTTAGTGTCGCGGGGGATAACTATATTCATCACAGCGACATTTTTCTTACCCGTTTCACCAGTGATTTGCGGTGCGGTTGCGGAAACTTCAGCTATTTTCGGCGCATTTATCGCAATCTGCTTTAAAAATTCGGGACCGCTAGCAAGTATTGCCGTTTCTCCAGCTTGGTACAAATCGATCGCATGACGATGACCTTGAGTTAACACCTCTTGTGGTAAAAGTTTCTTCTTGTACAAGTCTACCCAATATTGAAACGCCGCTTTCCCTTGGGGAGTGTTAAAAGCCGCTTTGCCTTCAGCATCTACCAAAGTTACCCCCATCTGCACCAAAGACTCAATTACTTCACCCGAATCTTGTGGTACAAAAGTCACAAAAAAAGCATATTTCCCAGTTTTTTCCTTAATTTGTTGAGCAAAAACTGCTAATTCCGTGTAAGTACTGGGTACTTTATTAATGCTTAACTGTTTTAATAAAGCGGTGTTATATATAGTTAGCCGCGTGGTGAGATACCAGGGAATCCCAAAACTCTTGCCATTAAGTGTGCTTGCTTTCCATATATTCGGCAGATATGAAGAGCGTGTTTCGTTTGGGACTTTTGCATCTAAATTCAACCAGGCATTTCGTCCTGCAAGTTGAGATGCAAAATCCGGATTTAAGTTCACAACATCAGGTGGCGTTTTCCCGGAGACAGCTGTTAAAATTTTGTTCTCCATCGCTGCCCAAGGTACATCAACCCAGTTCACCTTTATACCGGGATTTTGTGTTTGAAAAGTCGCAATTAAGCTTTGAAAGTAGTTAGTAAATTGAGGTTGGAGTTGCATTGTCCAAAACTCAATACTTGCCCCTGAAGAAGCTTGTTTTGTACTTGTGCCGACATTACCTGTTGTGCAGCTGACAATCCAACTGGTTAATAAACCAAGCAGCACATAAACAGTCAATCGTTTTAACTTTTGAATTTGAATCATCGTACTAATTGGTAATTGGGCATTGGGCATTGGGCATTGGGCATTGGGCATTGGGCATTGGGCATTGGGCATAGGTTTGGCAGTGCGTTGCAAAGCCAGTGCCGTGCGGAGGTTTCCGAGGCAGCGCGTTGCGCGGGTTAAGCGCGTTGTAGCGACTGCCGTTCCGTTGAGGCATCTGGCGTTGAGGTTCCCTCCGTTGAAGCATCTGCCATCATTGTTAATAATTCTTTTCCCCCTTCCCCTAATCCCTAGTTCCTAGTCCAAGCACCCCATGCCCCATGCCCCATGCCCCATGCCCAATTCCCCAAATTAAATTTTCTATTAAACAGTGCGGCACGAAAAACTGTGGTTAAAAATTTCCAGAAATTTTTTAGCAAATCAAATAAAGGGGTTGGGATAGAACTTGCTCCTGAGCGGGTGAATATAGCTCAACTACGCAAGCAGCGTCAAGGCTTAAAATTAGACTCCTTAACATCGGTGTCAGTTCCAGAAGGCATTTTTGTTGATGGTCAAATTACCGACCCCGCAGCAATGGCGGAATTAATTCAGCAAGCGCTAGCTGAAAGTAAAATTAAAGCTTCTCGCGTTGCGACTGCTGTACCGGGACGAGAATCAATTGTACGTTTGATTCCGGTGCCAGCAGAGTTAGATGACAAAGAACTGCGGGAAATGGTGCTTAACCACGAAGCCGGTTTGTATTTGCCTTATCCCCGCGAAGAAGCTGATGTCGATTATCAGAAGCTTGGATACAAAGTAGATGAAGATGGCATTGAAAAAGTGGAGGTGCTTTTAGTTGCCACCCGTAAAGATATTACTGATTCTTACGTAAGTACGTTTGAGCAAGCGGGATTGCAAGTTGATGTTTTAGAAATTAGCAGTTTTGCTTTACTTCGGACAATTCGCGAAAAATTGCGGCAATTTGGACCGCAAGAAGCGGCAGTGCTAGTTGATATCGAATTCGACAGTACAGAGATAGCGATCGTTGTTAACGGTGTGCCGCAATTTTCGCGCACAGTGCCAATAGGCACTTATCAAATGCAAAATGCTTTGTCAAAAGCGATGAATTTACCGACATCACGAGACACGGAATTGTTGCAGGGAATGATTATTCCGACGACACCGATGGAGGATGGAGGAAAAACCGGTGTTACTGGCGTTAATCCTGGTATGGCAGCGATGATGCGAGTATTGGGAGAATTAACAGATGAACTGCGCCGTTCAATCGATTTTTACCTCAATCAAGCTGAAAATTTGGAGGTAGCAGAAATCATGTTGGCAGGTTCGGGAGGTGGACTGGGGCAGTTAAATGACTTTTTCACCCAAAGATTAAGTTTACCAACTACCCAAATCGATCCGGTGGGTGCGCTGTCGTTGGAAATTGACGAGGAAAAATACCCGTTGGTGCAACGTCCTGGATTGGGAATAGTACTTGGTCTAGGAATGCGGGAGGTATAACAAAATGTACAGTTTAGAGGTTAATTTTCTTAAAGACCGCAAACCTGAACCGAAAAATACGAGCAAGAAGCCAAAACAGGCAGTTTCTCTTGGTGATTTAACACCGATATATATAGGGATTGCTGTTGGTGTGATTTTCCCGGCTTTGGTGGGGGGTGGATGGTGGCTTTTGCAAGCGAAAAATACTGAGTTAGGAGAGAACATAGCCAAACTGGAGCAAAAGAATCAAGAATTAGAATCAAAAATTGGGAATATTAACAAAATCAAGGAAGAAACGAACAAAGTTAAACAAGAGACTCAAGCTTTAGTGACAGTATTTGACCAAATTCGACCTTGGTCAGCGATGTTGCAAGATATGCGCGATCGCATTCCCGCAACTGTGCAAATTGAAAATATCAAGCAAATCGCACCCGCTGCTGCTGTTCAAGGGCAACCTGCACCCAATCCCACTTCTGGAGTGGAAATTACTGGCTATGCTCGCTCTTTTAACGATGTCAACGATTTTTTACTGACTCTGCAACAGTCGCGTTTCCTTAAATCTACCGAGGGCAAAATTACCACAGCAGAGTTAGTAGATGCTCCCATACCTCCCGGTACTGTTCAACCTGCAAATACTGTATTAATTAAACCACCACAACTAGTTAAATATACGATTCAATCCAGCATGAGTGATGTTCCGGCTTCTGAGTTAACCCGCGAGTTAGAGCAAAAAGGCACAGTCGGATTAGTCAGTAGAATTCGCAGTCTGCAACAAACAGGAGTCATTTCCAGATGACCTACAGTGAAGATTTAAATTTTGGCGAGCAAGACGGTGCATTTGAGGCGGCTGGTTCTGCTTATCCTACCGCATTTGGCATTACCTTCACACCAAAAATTATTGGCATCTTGGCGGGGGTTTTGGGTTTGGGGGTAGCAGCTTTTATGCTTTTTAACTTAGTAATGCCGGCTTGGGACACTTTTCAACAACAGCAAGCAAAAAGTCAAGACTTAGATTCGCAAATTCAGCAAAAGACTGCCAGCATCCAACAAATTGGCAAGGTTAAAGAAGAATTAGCGCAATCAAAACAGCAACAAATCCAAGTTTTATCTTTATTTGCCAATGAGAAAACCTTGGATACATTGCTACTCGATTTGAATCGCTTAGTTGAATCTGGTAATGCTCAAATTCCGGCAAATGCAGTTAAGGCAAAACTGAAAAAGTTTGCCCCATCGGGACAGAAACCAGAACCGATTGTCGATAGTAGTTTTGGACCACTAGTAAACGGCAAATTGAAACGTAGCACTATTAATATTGAAATTCAAGGAACCTATGAACAAACACAATCGATTTTCCGCAATATAGAACGTTTACAGCCTTTGTTGCTAGTTAAAGATTATCAATCAACTTTGGCACCAGAACCTGCTGCTGAACCAGGTAAAAGCGTGCGTCGAATTGGTCCAGCACCGCTTACTACATCCTTTGTGTTACAAGCGTTGATGCCACTTAATGCCGAGGAAGTAGCAGCAGCAGCTAAAGCGAAGAAGTGAATGAGACTCTCGCAAAGCCCTCAGGCTGGAAGCCTAGGGCTATACAAACAAAGCCCACCTTCGTGGGCTGGATTTCTTAGCCCACGAAGGTGGGCTTCGTAAGATTAGCCCCAGGCTTATAGCCTGCGGGCGGGGGAACTAAATAATTTTATAAAGTGAGGAATGAACTGTGAAACTTCACGGTAATAGTTTTATATTGGCAACCGCTGCTTTTGTCTTTGTAGCAGCTCAACCTGTGTCAGCACAGACTACTGAAATTACTGATGTACAGTTAAATCCCGTTGATGGGGGAATTAATCTTGTATTAAAAACTTCTTCAGGTTCGCGCCCTCAAGTTTTTACCACAAAACGCGGTAAAAGTCTAGTAGCAGATATTATTAATACACAATTACGTTTACCTCAAGGTAATAGTTTCCGCCAAGATAACCCCGCACCGGGAATTACCTCAGTAGCAATCAATCAGCTTGATGCTAATAGCATTCGGGTAACGGTGATTGGAGAGAAAGGAGTTCCCAATACTCAGCCTGTGAAGCGAGGAGGCAGCGGAATTACCCTCAGCTATAGCCCAGGAACGGAAGTAGCGGCAGGGGCATCAATTCCGACAGCGCCGGCTGCTTCTACCCCATCTCAACCGGCTCCTGTTGTCCCTAACCCGCAAGTGACGGTGGACGGGACACCCGCACAAGCAGCAGGTCCTGGTCAACCTGGGACAGCCGCACCGCCTTTTTTACCGAGAGCGGTTGCCCCACCAGTGGGAGATATTGCCATTTCTAATACTGATGCTTCTCCCAGCGTGGTTGATTTGGGAACTCAAGAACGTGTCCCCCGCTTGGTGTTACGAGATGCTCCAGTACGTGAAGTTTTATCACTGCTTGCTCGTGCTGCTAATTTGAACTTGGCTTACGCAGCAGGGGGACAAGGTGCTGATGGTAAGCCGGCTGCTGCTGCTGGGGGTGATGGACCGACAATTTCGTTAGATATTGAAAATGAGCCAGTGCAAGATGTTTTTAACTACGTCTTGCGGCTGAGTGGTTTAGAAGCTAACCGCAGCGGACGCACGATTTTTGTAGGAAGTAACTTACCCAGTGCCACCCGTGATACGGTGATGCGTAATTTGCGACTCAATCAGGTAACGGTGGGTGTCGCTTTGAACTTTTTGGTCGGCTTGGGGGCAGAAAGTGCAGTCAGCCGCGAACGACAAGTTACCAGCGTCAGTGCTGTGCCTGTGGGTACTGGAGTTGCGCCAATCACTCAATCTCAGACGACTACAGAAAGCAGAGTAGATACTCAACGTGTTGATTTTCAAGACTCAAAGCCATTACTAAGAGGTTTGCAAGCACTAGGAGACGAGCGCACCAATTCCCTAACTTTGATTGGTTCACCGAAGCTAGTTGAGATGGCGATGGCGCAACTAGGTCAGCTTGATATCCGGCGTCGTCAAGTGGCAATCAATGTCAAAATTGTTGATGTTAACCTCAATAACACTCAAGACTTCAACACCAGCTTTTCTTTTGGCGTTGGTAAAAACTTCTTTGTCAATGATGGCGGTGCGGCTGCTCTGAATTTTGGTGGCATTAATCCACCTAGTAGGACAGATGTCACTGGGAGTAGGCTTACTCCACCCATAACATCCGCTCCATATCCAAATGGTACTACTGCTTCACAATTTTTTGATTATCAACCGAATGCTCCGTTTGGTAGTGATTCCTCTGTTCCATCCGGATCTCAGCCTGGGAGTGTTCCTTCTGGCTATACACGTCCTAGTTTTGGCACAGATTCCAATCCTTTCAGGTCAGGTGTTAGCGAAGTAGATATAGATCCAACTACTGGAATCAGGACACTTACATATAGTCCACCATCCCTATTCCAATACCCCAAACGCTTTCTCGCTACTTTGCAAGCTCAGGTTGTCAGCGGTAATGCCAAAATTTTGACCGACCCAACTTTAATTGTGCAAGAAGGTCAGCAGGCTCAGGTTAACTTAACTCAAGAAGTTGTCGGCAATGTCAAAAGAGAGATAACTGACACAGCTGGTAGTTCTAGAGAAACAATCACGGTTGAGAAAGCGAATGTTGGCTTAACTCTGGGTGTGAAAATTGAGCGGATTGATGATAACGGTTTTGTCTCTTTATCTGTAGCTCCAACTGTCCGCGCACCGCAAGATTCAGCAATTATCGAAAATGCCGGACGAGTTATTTTAGTATCTGAACGTTCTCTTCAATCTGGCTTGGTTCGCTTGCGTGATGGTCAAACGCTCATTCTCAGCGGTATCATTCAGGATCAAGACCGAACAAGTGTATCCAAGATTCCCATTTTGGGTGATATTCCTCTGCTTGGTTCGCTGTTTAGAAAAACAAATAGAGAGAATCGGCGTCAAGAGGTGATTGTGTTGCTCACACCGCAAGTTATGGATGACTCAGAGCGCTCCTCCTACGGCTATAACTACACTCCTAGCCCAGAGGTGCGGCGAACTTTGGAGCGTAGCGGTTTGAAGGTTCCAGGGAGATAAGCCCTGGGAATAAAATTGCGTGTTGCAAGATCCCCGACTTCTTTAAGAAGTCGGGGATCTGACCACCGATGTCGAGTAGTAGTGCAAGATATTAGATCAACCGACCGATATTAGAAATGGTATAGCGGTTCCCATTCAGATGCGGTACAGTTTTGTGTTGCAAGGTGTAGGCGCACGGCAGTGCCGCGCCCCTACGGGTGTACCTCGCTAAGTCAGGAAATGCTATATGTTTTGTTAAGATACAACTAATTCAGGCAATGGTAGAGTAATGACTCAAGCAGCTACCTTTCTGAGTCGGATTACGCAAAATCCTGGGCAATGCGGAGGTCGTCCTTGTATTCGAGGAATGCGAATCCGTGTGAGTGACATTTTAGAGATGCTGGCTGAAAATGTAAGTGCAGCCGAAATTTTAGAAGATTTTCCCGATTGGGAGCTAGAAGACATTCAAGCTTGTCTGTTATTTGCAGCCTGCCCTCACCCTGGAAGGGTGGGGCTATACGAACAAAGCCCACCTTCGTGGGCTAGAGAAAATCAAGGGTTTTATAGCCTGCGGAGGCAGGCTTTGCTCGTGTAGCCCCAGGCTTGCAGCCTGTGGGCGACAAGATGCCTTTATGTCACAAATCGTAATTTGAGGCAGATTCTCATTCTTACGTTTCCTGATGCTTTAGAACGTTTGCGACAAGGTGAAGCTATCGTTGAAATTAGCGATCGCCCCTAATTCTACGTTTTTACTAAGTATTTTTTCCTAGTTTTTAGTCAAACAATCGCTTTATAAAAAGAAAAAATGCCGAAATCTATATAAATTAATGGTTTCATCTATCCACATCTGGCTACAACACCTTAGAATGATTCTTTGAAAAGTGCAGTCTACAGGATTTACAGGCATTTTGTGTGGAATGCTCCCGTGCATGACGCTTTTTGTAAATCTCGAAACAGAGATTTACGCTGATGATGCGCTTAGTGAGCGTATCTGTAGACAATCGAAAGTAAACTTCAAGGAGTTTTACATGAACAAAGGTGAATTAGTTGATGCGGTAGCTGAAAAAGCTAGTGTTACGAAAAAACAAGCTGATGCTGTCTTAACTGCGGCTTTGGAAACTATTATCGAAGCAGTCTCTTCTGGTGATAAAGTAACGCTGGTGGGATTCGGTTCGTTTGAATCACGCGAACGTAAGGCTCGTGAAGGTCGCAACCCGAAAACAAACGAAAAAATGGAAATTCCCGCAACCAAGGTTCCTGCTTTTTCAGCTGGCAAGCTGTTTAGAGAAAGAGTTGCACCCCCAAAATCATAGGTTCTCTGTCAAGGAACTCTTTTTTTATGCGGCAAAAAGCACACGGGGGAAATTTAACTTGGGCAGCAGCACTGGCTGGCTGTCCCCCTAGTGCTATTCTGGATTTTTCTGCGAGCATCAGCCCTTTGGGACCTCCAAACAGCGCGATCGCTGCTATTACATCTCAATTGGGTAATCTTAAGCACTATCCAGATCCCGATTACAGTGAACTGAGACAGGCTCTCAGTCACTTCCATCAATTGCCGCCTGAATGCATTCTGCCGGGTAACGGTTCGGCAGAATTACTTACGTTAGCAGGTAAAGAATTATCCCATTTAGCCGCAACAACTTTAATCACTCCAGCTTTTGGCGACTACTACCGAGCGCTGGCAGCATATGATGCCAAAGTGCTGGAGTGTCCGATTGATTTGAAAAGAGGAGGGGGCAGGGGGACAGGGGGACAGGGAGACAAGGGGACAGGGGGACAAGGGGACAATTCTTTCTCCCCCTCTCCTTGTCTCCCCCTCTCCTTGTCTCCCCCTCTCCTTGTCTCCCCCTCTTCTTGTCTCCCCCTCTCCCAAAGCGGGTTACTTCTGAATAATCCTCACAACCCGACGGGTAAGCTGTTTTCGGTAGAAGAAATTTTGCCTTACTTGGAACAGTTTGCTTTGGTGGTGGTGGATGAAGCGTTTATGGATTTTCTGCCTCCGGATGAGGAACAAAGTCTAATTGGGCTAATTCAAAAATATCCAAATTTGGTGGTTTTGCGATCGCTAACTAAATTTTACAGTCTGCCTGGACTGCGACTCGGATATGCGATCGCTCATCCTGACCGTTTGTCTAAATGGCAATTGTGGCGTGACCCTTGGCCCGTTAATACTTTAGCAGCAGCAGCAGCGATCGCTGCACTCGGCGATAAGAAGTTTCAGTCTGCAACCTGGGAATGGCTACCACCCGCACGAAATCAACTCTTTCAGGGTTTAGCTAAATTACCAGGGTTGCAACCAAAGGATAGTGCTGCTAATTTTTTACTTGTTGAGTCAGAAAAATCTGTTTGCCAATTGCAAGAACAATTGCTTAAAGAGTATCAGATTTACATTCGCGATTGTCTTAGTTTTAAAGAATTAGGCGATCGCTACTTCCGAGTTGCTGTACGCTCTAAATTAGATAACCAACGTTTACTAACAGCGCTGAAAGCATTAGTCAAACAATTTTAGATTTGAGATTTTGGATTTAACCCATCCACTCATAAAATGAGGCTTGAGGATTTTGGATACCCAATCCAAAATCCTTGGCGACAAAATCTAAAATTCAAGCATCAAAGGATGTCTGAAAAGTCATCAAATATACAAAGAAACCCCGCTTCCATTCCTCTCCCCCACCTCTCCCTAACCCTCCCCTACAAGGGGAGGGAAGAGGAGCAGCTTTTATTACTGGAGAGGCTTTGAAACCCCCCTTCCCTCTTAGGGAAGGGAGCCAGCGCTGTGCGGAGGTACCCTCCGTTGAGGCGACTGGCGTGGGGCTAGGGGGGTTAGGTTTCTTTTGATGCGTGATGTTTCATAAAATACTTCTCAAAGTCCTTCTCTTAACTCTTGACTATTGACTAATGGCTATTGACTACGATGTCGTGATTATTGGCGGTAGTCTTGCTGGACGCAATGCAGCCCTTGCTGCAACTAATCTACACGCCACTGTTGCCCTAGTCGAACCCACAGTCAACTTGGGGTTTATTTATCACTACGCGCTTGGGGAAATTGGCAAACTTGCCCAGCGTGTTGATGCTGCGGCTAATTTTGGTATTCATTTTTATGCGGATACTGCACAGGACAACTATTTAAACGGGAGAATACCCACAACAGTCTTCTCAGAAAAGTGCCAAACATCTGTAGAATGGGAAGAAGCGATGCTTTATGCTCGCGGTGTCGTCTCAAATCTTCAAGAACAAAATTCACTCGCCATTTTAGCTGCCAAAGGTGTCGATGTCATCATTGGTAGCGGTGAATTTGTATTGTCACCTCATCTTGCTTTTGCCGTTAATAACCGTCAGCTTCGCGCACGTACCTATTTACTAGCTAGTGGTTCTGGTCCGGCAATTCCAGAGATTGAAGGATTGCAAAGTACTGGCTTTTTGACTTTATCTAATATTTGGCAGGCTTTGTCTAAGTCTCCAACATTACCCAAAAATTGGGTGATAATTGGTGGTGTTCCCCAAAGCGTTGAAATAGCACAAACTTTAGCGCGGTTGGGTTGCAGCGTGACGCTGGTTGTCAAACATGCCTATATTTTACCGAATCTTGACCCAGAGATAACCCAATTGCTGCAAGCGCAGTTAGAAGTCGATGGTGTGCGCTTGCTGACGCAAACAACCGTAACTCAGGTGAGGCTAATTGATAACCAAAAGTGGGTTCAGGCTGGAGATAAAGCGATTGAAACTGATGAAATTTTGGTGGCAACTGCACAACAGCCAAATATTGAATCTTTAAATTTGGCTGCGGTTGGTGTCAAATGGCATCAACATCGCTTGATAGTAAATGACAAATTGCAAACAACAAATCGCCGCATTTATGCTTGTGGTGATGTTATTGGTGGTTATGATTTTGTCAATATTGCTAATTATGAAGCGAAAATTGCTTTAAAGAATGCTTTGTTTTTTCCAGTTAGTAAAGTCAATTATCAATGCGTTCCTTGGGGGCTGTTTTCTTATCCAATTCTGGCACAAGTCGGTTTAACAGAGAATCAAGCCAAACGTCGATATATTCCAGATGAAGTTTTAGTTTTGCGACAATATTTTAAAACAGTGACAGCAGCCCAAATCAGCGAAGAAACTACAGGTATATGTAAATTAATTGTTCTTCGTAATGGGGAAATTTTAGGCGCTTCTTTACTGGGGGCAGAAGCGGTAGAATTAATTAATCTGATTGCGTTGGCTATATCTCAAAAAATTAAAATTAATCAATTAGCGAAGTTATCTTCAGTTTATCCGGCTTTCTCGGAAATTATCGAAGAAACTGCACGAGAATGGGAACGGCAAAAGTTAAATAGCAATATTGCTTTGCAAGATTTTCTGGAAGGCTTCTTTGATTTTCGCCGCAATTGGAATATTTAGTATATGGATATTAATAAACAAGATGTAGTGAGGGCTTCAGCCTTCATTAGAAAGATTTTGAGGGCTTCAGCCCTCACTACGAAATATATAGCGTTTCCTGACTTAGCGAGGTACACTCGTAGGGGCACGGCAGTGCCGTGCCCCTACACCTTGCAACACAAAACTGTACCGCATCTGAATGGGAAGTGCTATATTTTACGTTTAATTTTGTGCATTTACTTGACATTATCTTCGGGAGTATTTTTCGCAGATTCTGCTTTTGCTTTGTTGCGCCAGCATCACGATGCACCTGGAGTTTTACGCTATCATTCTCATGTGTCTATTAAGGATGATTTCGGCTACACTTGGCAAGTGGTATTGTTCAAATTATTTCCACCAGGTAAAGCAGTAGAATTCAATCTTAGGTTAGTCGGTTTTCCTGGGGTATTTGAGTTAGCTCATCCTCAATCTTTGGAAATTGTCACGGCAAAGGGTAAACTGTTAAGCGCATCTGATGTGTATGCAGAAAAATCACCTTCTTCTAATGTCGGAGATTACAATTTAACAAATGTTTTATTTAAATTGACAACAACCGATTCTCTAAAACTTTATGTACCGCTATCTGGTGAACAACGTTTAGTTTTACAAATTCCGGCATCTGTGGTGACAGAATGGCAATGGCTGGTAACTGATTTTAATTCATAAATTTTTATTTTTTCGTTCTGACAAAGATACACTACCAATACCTTGGAGAATACCACGACCGATTAACCCCAAACCTCTACCAATTATTTGGGTGAGAACAAAAACAATACCGCTACCTGCGAAAGATAAAAGTGATTTTAGACGAGGAGCGATCGCATCCCGAAATTCTAATGCTAATGTCACTAATAGCGGAATCCCAGAAAGTTGAGCTAATTCTTGATTGCGCGGTGCATAAATTGATATTTTCGCAATACCGCGAGGGGTAAATACAAGTAGTTCATAACGACTTTCAAAAATCGCTTGAGCTTCGCTGACATAATTTCGCAAGCGGTATTTCCATGATAAATCATTGCGGAAACGTTCGATTTCTCGCGTGGATATAAATTGGCGATCGTAAAAACTTTGTTTAATCGCTTCTACATCTGCTAAAGTGTTAAGCAGTGGCTGCACTACACCATTTGCCACTTGAATTAAGAAGTTTTCTAAAATTATTAAAGATTGCTCCATCGCCTCTAAGCTACCTGCTGCGTAAATGGCATTATCAATAGATAAATCTGTTTTAAATAGTAGATAAGAAAATAACTCTACTACCAGAGGAATCTTTAAAAGAATTTCTGTTTCTACAACTTTAGCAGCTTGCAGCAAGAAGGTAACAATTTCTAAATTTTGATTACCTACTTGCACTTTGGTAAATTTGCCAAAAAAATCTGTTGTTGACGCTTGCCATAAATCACATAATATGATATTTTTAAATTCATTTAATCGATGAACTTCTATTTGAGATGCACGCAGTTCATCCAAAGAATTAGCAAGTTTTTGCAAAATGAGATAAAGTAACTCCCGTTTTTTTTCTTGGCGAAAAATGTCAATTTCTAAAGGTTCATCGCCCAAATTTTGTAAAGGTAATTGAAGTTTAGCAACACAAGATGAAAATAGTGTTGCTTGCAGCGCTCTTGGGCTAAGTAAAGAAGGATAATTTTGCTTTATTGGTGATATGACAACAGCACTATTAAGTGAAGGATTTGTTGGTGGTGAATCTTGAGTAGCAGCAAGCGCTGTTATTTTGTCATTTTGCCTTTCTTGGGGTGTGGCTAACAGCCGATTAACTAGCCAACCTGCTGCCAATAATTCGCGTCGCTGTCCAGCTAAAATAGCTCGATCTAGTAGCGGCAAACCGGGGACTTGCAATTGTGCCGTCACTTTTGCCAAAGTAGCGTTAATGTAATCAATTCCTGATAAACGCCAATTATTCCGCAGTCTAGCGAAAGGAACAGGGGAGGAGTGAGGAGTTGTAGAGATGCCATTAATCGCGTCTGTACGGGAGTTAGCAGTTATTTTTCCCCCACTCCCCCCTTCCCCCTCTCCCCCACTTTCCCCCACTTTATCCCAATAACTACCACCAGATGCTAAGAGTTGCATCGCGTCAAGCAACTCAGAAACAGCTGTCCCTTTGGGACAGTAGCCATCTACACCAGCATATCTGGCTGCCATCAGCAGCCCTGGTTCGGAAACAGAACTGAGCAGTAAAATCGGTAAATTGGGGTACTCAACCTTGAGTTGGCGACAAAGTTGTAAATAACGACTGTTACCGAGTTCCAAAATTACCAAATTCACTGCTTTTGGGTCTTTTTTGGCAAAGGAAGCCAATATGTGCAGCGCGACGGTATCTGTTTGAGCCTCTGCTGTAACTTCTAAATGAGAAACTTGTTCCAAAGCTACTCGCAACCCTAGCCGGAAAATTGGGTCTTGGTCGATTAATAATACTTTCAGAGGGCGATCGCTCATAGTCCACTCAAAAACATAGATGCTATTTTTCGCGCTTTGAGAAAACAGCTGTCATACTTAGTTTAATCCCCTCATTATTGCCCAATTCACACTCAAGCCTGATACATAAATTCAACCAAAAAAAGCCGTTAAAACGTACCCAAGGCACATGGCTGGCGTTTCAAATTGCTTATCTACAAGCTTTGCAACAAGTTATAGACCAAGAAGTAAGTCTACAAAAACCTTGGTTAGACCGGGCAATTATCACAGGATAAGGGGACAAGAGCGACAGTGCAATCAAAGGGCGATCGCTCAAAATTTATTTACATTCTTCAAACAAGCTGGGTTATTAATCAGTAAATCAAATTTAGGACAATTCCTATTCAGCGTACACCAGAAGCTCTGAAAATCTTACACTCGCAACATTATCAAAGTATGAGAAAGTGGGGAGAGGGGATGAGGCTGATGGGGGGAAGTGGGAGAACAATACTCTGCTTTTTTGTTCGTTTGCTTTTTTGCTTTTTTGCTCCTCCCTAACTCCCTAATTCCTAACTCTCGGTATTGTTCTGCCGATAACCGTAAAAGTTAATATTGTATTCAGTAATTTTCACTCCTGTTTGTTCTTCAACTTGGCGGATAAAATCTTCTGGTAGTTCGATATGAACATCGAGAATTTGATTTGTATCTATGCAGTTGACATGACTGTGGGAATCACTGATATTACCGTATAAACGTCCATCGCAGCGTTCGATGCACTCAATGATATTTTGACTGGATAACGCTTCTAAGTTTTGATATACAGAGGTATGTCCGATTTCTTTGCCTTCTTGGTTTAGGCGATCGTAAATCTCTCTGGCAGAAAGATGCTCTTTTGCTTGCCACAGTAGTTCTAAAATAAAGCGACGCTGCCGGCTAACGCGCATACCCAGTGTTTGGCATCTGTCAATAGCATCTTCTAGAGAACGAATTGGTTTTGTAGAGATGACTTGTTTTTGCATATTTATTTAAGTTTTTTAACTGTTGGGGTTATTTTTATGTTTGAACGTGTAATTGTTATTTTATTTATGCAATGTTTTTGTACTTTGCACTCTCATCCCTATATCTGTGTTTTTGCTTTTGATTGCTACGCAAGCACAAACAAGAGCGATTAGTTTTTGTGCTTCTTGAGAGTTGCTTTTTCACACCCTAATCTAAAACAAACTCATTACAACTTTAGCTTAAAATGACTATAAACGTCTACTTTCGGCAGGCGTTTAGGTAGCCCTAATTAGGCTAGCAAGTTATATTACGGTTATATAGATGAACTGCTGTGTTAATGGTGTAGGTGATTTTTCTCTATGAGGCAAGTAATCATAGCGGTTCTGGAAGTGACACCGAGTTTGACAAAAGTACGCCGCAGGTGAGTAGCGACAGTCCAAGGGCTAATTTGAAGGCGAATGCCAATACATTTGTTAGAAAGACCCTGTGCGACTAATTTAGCGATCGCCTGTTCGCGGGGGCTAAGATTAATTTTTTCTTCAGAATTATCAGGATACTCGTAAGAATGGTCTGCATCTCCATCAAGTGAAGGGTTTTCCTGGGATGGAAACTGTGGGTGGGAGATTGATTTTTCCTGGCTACAACGCACTAGGTAGTAATGTACACCATCTACATCAGATTCAAAAATTACTTCATTAACCATCATGTTGGTGGTTTGAACCAGCTTGCGAGGAGGAGAACTAGTAACTTGTCTTACTAAAACCTTTAGCAGCGCTTGTTGTTCTAACGCAAGCAAATTTTGATTTTCGGATGCAGCAACCAGTTTCTTCCTCTTGAAGGTCGTCATGGTTCGTATTCATCCTGTTGATTTTACTGATACTAAATTCAAATATTTAGGCAACATTTCCGCAACTAACACAAAAACTTTTTTTAAGTCATAACTTATTACACTATTTCAAATGGCAAATGTAATCACCCTAGTGTGTACTTACAGTTTGCCACCAACAAACGTATAATTGAATCTTTTTGATACAACTCATAACAGTCACCCTCTGAGAAAATTACGGCTAATAAAAGCTAAATATATTACTTATACTACTTAAATAATCGCTAATTTTAAGCATAAATATCACTAAAATAGTATTAATTCATACAGTATATCTTTGATGGTAGCTCAAATGTGTGACACTCAACCGAGCTACCAAAAATGTGTTTCCCTAGAAAAAGCGACTTGTGGCAACGTTCCCAGAACAGTTATACCTAAATGCGTAAGCATTCTCATCCACGGAGTCACAAGATGTTGGACGGAGAAACGATGCAGCATGAATTTGAAGATGAATTTGAAGACGAATTTGAGAGTGAATACTCCAACGAATTCGAGGATGAATATGAAAATGAAGAATTTCTCGGTTCAATTGCCAAAAACGTAGGCAATATGCTTGTAGGCGATGGAGAAAGCGAGTATGAAAACGAGTATGAAAGCGAAGCCTTCTTAGGAAAACTCCGCCGACTAATTCCCAAAATAACTCCCATACTCAAAAAGATAGCCCCGGTGGCTGCGGGTGCTGTAGGTACAGCGATTGGTGGTCCTGCTGCGGGTGCAGCTTTAGGTGCGATTACCAGTAAGTTAGCTCGCGAAAGCGAATTTGAGTTTGAATTAACCAGCGAATTTGACAACGAGTACGAATGGACAGGGGAAATGACCAGTGAGTACGAATACGAATCCGTACCACAATATGAAGCTTTGACAGAAGCTTTAGCCACCGCTGCCAGCAAAGTTGAAAGCGAAGCCGAAGCCGAAGGCTACGCCGGTGCTTTCACAGCCAGAATTATCCCCATCCAATCGCCAGCCATGCGTCAAATCACCCCAAGTTTGATTCGCGGTTCGGTCTACTTAACGCGCACCCTGCGGAAATCTCCCACTACTCGCCCATTAGTAAAAGTAATTCCCTCGATTGTTGACAGAACTAGTAAGACCTTAGTTAAACAAGCAGCAAAAGGACAGCCGATTACACCCCGCACGGCTGCTCGTGTGATGGCTGGTCATACCCAAAAGGTACTTAGCAGCCCTGCAACCGTAGCCAAGACGCTAATGGGTTCACCTAAACCAGGGCGGAAAATGAAAAAGCCTGTACCAGCTAAACGATCAATGGGTAATTGATACTGGGACTTACGCACGAGTCACGGAATAACGAACCGCGTACTGCTAGCCTTCGGCAACGCCAAGGGCGAACGCAGAAGCCGCAGGCTAGGCACGTTCGCGCAGCGTCTCCGACAGGAGAAGGACACGAAGGAATAAGAGTTGCAGAGAGTTTTTGCGTAAGTCCTGTGATACTGCGAATTTAAACGCACAGTAGGGTGCGTTCACGGAGTAACGCACCCTACAAAGTTTTTAGGTAATCTTATACCGATAAGAGAGTAAGTACATAACAGTGTTGCATTGCTGAGTGCCAAAAATCACGAAATACTTTGCAGCATCGATAAGACAATTTGAACACAGGAGAACCTAAACTATGTTTGAGTATGAACTGGAAAATGGTTTAGACCGGGAATTTGAGTTTGAATTTGAGAGTGAATACGAAAGCGAGTACGAGAGTGAGGAATTTTTAGGCAGTATATTGAGCAAAGTTGCACCAATGGCAATTAATGCTGTTGGTAGTCTTTTGGGTGGAGGAGACAATGAATTTGAATTTGAGGACGAGCAAGAATTATTTTTGGGGTCAATTGGAAACGTAATTGGCGGTTTGTTAGGTGAGGGCGAATACGAGTTTGAGAGTGAGTTTGAATCATCTCAGGCGAATGAGTATGAAGCGTTGATGGAGCATTTGGGATATATGGCGGCTAACAGTGAAAGCGAAGCTGAAGCCGAAGCTTTTCTGGGTGCATTAATTCCCTTGGCTGCTAAAGCTTTACCGGGAATTGTGAAAGCTGCTTCTACGATTATCCCGAAGGTAGCGCCAAAACTAATTCAAGGTGCATCGAGAATCGGAAGGGCAATGTTCCGCAATCGCAGAACCCGTCCGCTACTGAAAACTATGCCAAAGATAATGCAAGGCACTGTCAGCAATCTGGCTCGGCAAGCACAACAGGGCAAACCAATTACACAAAAGTCTGCGGTGCAAACTTTGGCGCGTCAAACTGCTCAAGTTTTAGGTAAACCGAAAGTAGCAGCTAATTTGATGAAGCGATCGCGCGTTATCCATAGCAAAAGATGTCCCCATTGTCGTCACATCTCTAAACAGCCGGGGCAAGCAGTTTATCGGTAATGGGCATTGGGCATTGGGCATTGGGCATTGGGCATTGGGCATTGGGCATTGGGCATTGGGCATTGGGCATTGGGCATTGGGCATTGGGCAAAATTCCTCTTCCCCTGCTCCCCCTGCCCCCCCTGCTCCCCCTCCTCCCCTGCCCCCCTGCCCCCTATTGTTAACTCTTAGGACTTGTGGACGCATGTATGAACGGACTGTTTGAAACGCTGATAGAGGATACAGCGGATGACTGGGACGATAATTATCAGGTTGCGTCATTATTGTCCCAAAATAATATACCCGCAGACCGCTTTGTAGAACCACCGAATTTCGATTTTTGGTTGCGGGTGCAGGCACTAAATGTTACCAGACACGCGGCGGCGTTGCGTTCGTTTCGACACGATGAGTTTGGCACAGATGCTGCCAGTCCCAGCGATGCTCACATTGATGCGGTGAATCAACTTTTATTGCAGTTGCGATCGCATTTGCAACGGATATCAAAGACAGTGGGAAGAAGCGCCCAAGCAGCGATTCAGCAGCCGGATACAGATGTGTTGCAACAATTGATGAGTCATAAAGACCAAGCACACAACTTAGTCCGAGCGATCGAGCAAATCTGGGATTTCTACTTAGAGTTATTCGGACAAAGACAGTCCCAATTTGGTAATTGGCTATTAGCTTGCGATCGCATTGCTCTCGATTGTTATCAGTATATTTACATGGGGTTGGGACGCTCTAGGTCAATTCCAGCACCCGCGCCGTTTTCTTATATGAAAACTGGCTTTTCTCCGGCGACATTTCGGCGCGGTATTCCCTTAACTAAACTGAGTCAACAGATTAATCCATTTCCGTTGATTCAACTACCTTATCATCGCCTGGTCAACCCGTGGACATTGGGGGCAATTTTGCATGAAGTTTCCCACAATCTGCAAACCGATTTAAAACTGCGACAGACTATTCCTTACGCGATCGCCAAACGTCTCCTGAAAGCGGGAATGAGTAAATTTGTTGCCGCTACCTGGACTCGTTGGCACAGCGAAATTTTTGCTGATATGTCTGGTTTGTTACTGGGGGGACCTTATGTTGTCGCTTCCTTAATGGATATTGCCGCGCGATCGCCTCAAGCTACCCTTAATTTTCACCCAGGCGCCCCCCATCCCACCCCGTATCTGCGAGTGTTCATTAGCACCGAATTACTACGCCGCATGGGTTTTTCCAAAGCTGCAAATAACTATCAAACCATTTGGGAACAAATTTACCCCAACCCCAACGCAGGCAATATTCCTAAAGAAATTCTCGAAACCTTTAGTAAAGCCAATCCCTTGGTAGTAGACACCATTTGTTACACCCCTTACAAGGAACTGGGGGGCAAAACTTTAGCTGAGGTGACAGGATTCAAATTCCAACACCAGCAAATGATTTTAGAAGCCGGACAACGTTTAGCAGCAGGGAACGATCCGGGAATTATTCCAGAGCGATTTTTGATTGGTGCATCGCGTGCTGCACTTGATAAAAAGCTAGCAACACCTGGGGTGATTACTCAAAACTTTTACAAAGCCCTGGCAAGGAGATAAGAAATTATGACCACATATCGGATTCGCGGTCAAGTACTTAAAAATGAAAAACTGATTCCAGAAGCTGAAAAAAATGAAAAACTGATTCCAGAAGTTGTGCCTCTGCGAGTTGAGGCTTGGGATAAAGATGAACACTTTGATGACCGGCTTGACAGCAGCAAAACTGATTTAGGCTTGTTTGACATCGAATTTACAGATGAAGATTTCAATCAAGATACACAAGAAAGAGATTGGATACCTGATGTATTCTTCAGAGTTTATCGCGGCACAGATTTAGTGGGTAGCACTGTTGAGGCTGACATTCCCGGTATTGTTTGGAAATATTTTCTCGTTGTGTCTCAACAATCTCCATTTCTCACTTTATTGCCGATGAAATTGAATGGTGAAAATACTGGATCAATTCAAATTTTGGCAGCAGGCATAGTTCCCGAACCGCCAACACCAACTAAACCTTTAAATGGGTTTCAAATATATAACGATAATGTAGTTGATATTTTGCCCACAGTCGAGAATGTTGCTTCGATACCTTCGGGGCGGAATTCTGCTTTAGTTACTGTTGATAATAATGGTGGTTCTTTACAGCAAATTGTCGATAATGCCCTCGGTCAAGTGCTGTGCAGAAGCTCTAAAAATGACCCCAAAGCCTTTCTAGATTCGCTGACTAAAACCTTTACTCCTCAAGAAAGTAACGGACGCATTACTTATAATTGGACGCCTTGCAGCTACAACACAGTCCAAACTGAACTAGGGGGGACAGTGAGTGGGGCACAAGCTAGCCTTTATCATCGCACCAAAACCTTATTAGATGATGCTTTGCGGCAGTTGGATAAACTTTATGCCCTTAACCCCGCAGCCGATCCGCAGAATATGGAAGCGGTGCGATCGGTTATTCGCACTCAAATAGTTGAATTAATTAATGAGTTGGGAACTCAAGGAGGACCACGCACCCAGCGCGTTGATAGTTTGTTTCAGCTATTGCTAGGAGACGTAGAAGATAACGATAACTTTGATAAAGTTGGGGGACAGCTAAAAGATTTGGCTGAGATTTTTGGATTAACGCGATCGCGTGTCAACAACGTTGATGAAGAACAAAATTTCAGCAACTACCTAATTATCAAAGATTCGCTACTTTCGATCAGAGACAGTTGGAATGCTTTTAATGCTGATACTGGTGGTGGTGCTTACATTGGTACGCAATTGGTCTTGTTATCTCAAGCTTTGTCAGTCGTTGCCGAATCAGTTCAAGAAACTTATCGGATTATGGATAGTGTTTTCCTCGGTCCTGCTGAAAGACAAGCTGTTTGGATTGATTTTGCCAAAGCTAGACAAAATCCCCCAAATTGCGATGGCAAGTCGGCATTTCCCTTACCAGATGGCACTCAATACACTATCGGTGAAACCAAACAATTAAAGCCGGCGATGACAATCGAAAAACTGTTGTCATGGACATTAAATTGGTCAACCAAAGAAGCCCCGACAATTGCGATCGCCGGTGGCAAATTAGGCATTGCCAAATCAATCGTCGAAACCTCAAACCGATTAATGATTTTGATGCAAGCGGCTTCTTTCGTGCGCGTTCCCAACACAGCATTTCAACGAGCAGGTGTAGTTCGTGCGTTGAGAGATTTATCATTTCAATTGTTTGAAGTCAAACGTTTGGCAGTAGAACTAATTCCACCTTTAACTGGTGAAAAAATGCCTGATGCAGATGATGTGAAAGACTTGTTAGAAGATATCCGAGATTTGTTGCGACAAAATCCAGACATCCTCAGAGTTCTTGGACGCAACCTCAACCGCAGTCAATAGTTAACAGTTAATAGTCAACAGTCAAAAGTGAATATTTTGACTGACAAATGATTAATGACTAATGACTAATAACTAACAGCCAGGAGACAAATTATGTCAACCACAGGAGAAAATCAAGATTTATACGATCGCTTTGCGGCTTTAAAAGAAACCCTTGCAGATAGGTTAGCACCGCAACTCATCCAAAATCCGCAACTGGCTGATGCTTTGACTCAGCAAATTGAGGATCTGCTATCACAGGTACTGACAAATCAAGGGCAAATGGCAGCACCACCAGATGGGGGACTAGCCGAGTTAATTGGGATTGGTTCCCAAGCAGCCAGCAAAGTCAATTCAACCCGCTTGCCGCAGGGTGTAGAAGATTATGACGAACAGATAGCGAGCGATCGCATTCTCGCAGTTGCCGATTTATACTATCTCTACCAACACGAAAAAGTCGGCGTTTTTCGTGCCGTGAGGAAACTGCAAGAACTATTCAACGCCGGTGCTGTCAGATTATCCAACGGTGACGGTGCTTATGGTTTGTATCGCTTCGATCGTCGTAGTGTGTTGCGCTACACCCAAAAAGAACGGTTGCAAACCTACCGCCGAGTATTTGGTTACACCACTGTCCCACCGATGTCTAGCGCCAAACCGAATCCGCAATTTCACACTTTATTTACGCAGTTTATTAACAACGTCGCCGAGTTTTGGCGCGATAAACGCATCTCAGATGTAATTCGCGATCGCGCTTATGACCCCAGTTTTGGCAGCATTGCCACCGTGCGGCGAGCGGGTTTGGATTTGCGAAATAACCTGAAATGGTCTTCCTACGGTCATGTCACCGTCCTCAGAATTGAAGTTTTACAACTTTTGGAAGAAGCCTTCAAAATCCTCGGTGCAGATGATGTCAAAAAACTCTTTGGTGCAGACAACGCTTGGGATGTAGTCGAAGAAATTATGCTGCGCTACTTCCGACAAGATGTTAACGCCTCACAGCGACACCGCATGGCTGTTGCCGGACGCAGTATTATCCGCTGGTTAGCTCAAAAATACATCCTGAATAATTCACGAGCCGAATTTGAAGCCTTAGTCCGAGAAATTGCTGATGTTGCCGAAGAATGGCTCACCAGTGCCGAAACCTTAGGCATTGCTTTTCGCGGTCATACCAAACGAGTAGTTACCTTTGAACCTCGTCAAAATGGTCACAGACCCTTGAGAAGTGCAGGAGAAGGGTATTAATCAAAAGGGGAGGGGGACAAGGAGGAGGGCAACTTAGTATGACACAGAACTCAGTACTTAGGACTTAGTATTATGAGTAACACATTTACAGAGCAGCTATTAAACGGCTACTCAGAATTAGAGCAGGGTCAATTAGAACTACGCGGACAAGCAGGACGTAATCCTGCAAATAGGTTTGCCACTTACCTCAAGCACGAAGGCTTCTTGCCGGGGGTGCATTTCCCTCAACAGTTCCTCAAGCGTGTTTTGTCTGCTGGTGTACGCTTTGACCCACACACCTTTAAAAGTGAGTTTTACAAAGCAAAACACTATCGCCAAACGCGGTCAGGTTACAACACCCGCATTGCTGTTGTCCGGGGTGTGCCGATTATCTATCGTCCTGGCGGTGAAAACGGCAATCGGATTGTGTTAGTTACAACTTTAAAACAAGGCGTTAAATTACCACCTGTTGAACCTGCGTTACCCCCAAGACAGCGGGAAATGGAAACGAATCTAGAGGCAGAATTAGAACAACTTCTAGAAAAAATTGACGCAGCTATTGAAAGCGATGATTCCGAGCAAGTATCCTATGACCGATATATAGAAGCTGAATACTTGCAGCGAAAATTGCAAAATAAATCTCAACAAGAGGCAGAAGCCTTTGTTGTCGAGAACCGACTGCTGAAAATTCCCCCAGGACACGAAACCTTAAATAGTCATGCAGCGCGTGGTTTGCCCATTTCCAAGACTGAGTTAGACGCGATGAATCGAGGTGTCCGCAGAGTTGATACCGAGAAGCTATCAAACCATTTTAAACCCACCCAGCAACGCCGCCATGCATTACGCCGCTACAAATGCCAAAAACTAGAAGAAGCATTAGCCGAAACTAGACAGCAATTGATCGTTTTGCATGGTAAAGTGCTAAGTGCAACCAAGCGCTCGAATGCCTTTGAATGGATTGGAGAAGCGCTGCACCTGATTCAAGACTCGTATTCCCCAGCACATACAGCCCGTGAACGTAGTGGTGCAGGTGCAATTATTTTTATTCGCTACTATGGCATTAAGGGACTTCCGTATCCGCAAGAACACCGAGTTTTTCCGATGCGACAACCAGGTCGGCTGATTCCTCTGCCAGTCGATCCGCGAGATTATGTTAATGTTAGCAACCCCCCAGAAAAAGCTGCTATTGCTGCCAGCCGTGATTTCCTCAAGATGATGTTACTGCATTTGAAAGGGCGATCGCACCGTTACACTGCTGCTCAATGGAATACTAAACAGCGCAGTGACTTAATTAAATTCATGAACAAGTACTTAATATTAAGTCCGCGTCACACCCCCACAAAAACCTTGTACCCAAAATGTCCTTGATGTCACTTACAAAAGCGCTTCCCATCTGTGTAGGGGCAATTCATGAATTGCCCCTACTGAGTGCGAAAGAGCGTGCGCTTACGCATCTTCAAGCCAGAATTGGTATGAGATAACAAGATGTGGTTTATTTAGCTGAAAATAGCTGTAATTAAACAAACAAGAATTAGAGAGGATAAAATATGCAAAGTAACGGCTATGGGATGTCTGGCAAAACACAACCGCAAAGCGAAAGTGGCAAGATGCCATCTTTGGGTATGGATTCGCCAAACTTTCCACGGGAGATGCCTAGCGGTGATATGAACGCCAGTGATTCTCCTAAGTTGCAAAACGTGCTAGTAGAAATGCGCGTGCCTAAGGCTCAAGGAGTATTGGGGGCATCACAGATGGCGGCACAAATGAACGTTATCGGCTTTCAATTGGATACCAGCTATGAACCAGTACCAGTTAGCGCGAGTCAAGATGCAGCCCGTTTATTGGCTGACAATCAAGAAATAGCGATCGTGCGCGGGGTGGTAGAGGAAAGCAAAATTGAAGAATTAGAAGCACAACCTAACGTAATTAAGGTGTATAAAGATACACCTATTGCCCCTTTTAATAGTGCGTTGTTGGAGAAAGCAGACAAAGATTTAGTCATGCCAATGGATGCGACTGGTACATGTCCGATTGGCACATGTGACTGTTCTCCAACAACGGCAAAGGGAGCGATCGCCGACGTTGCAACTTACTTTGGTGTTGATAAAATATGGGCAGCTGGCTACAAAGGTCAGGGCATTGTCGTTGGCGTTGTCGATGGTGGCATCACCGCCGAAGGTCGCTACATAGGCGCTTTTGAAACCGATCGCAAAATTCCCAACGTCATCGGCGGACCGGCACAGAACTGGGGAACAACCGCCCGCGCTTGGGGCGAACATGGTAATATGTGTGCTACCGATGTCTTGGGTATGGCTCCAGAAGCCAAACTCTACGATTGTCGCATCTCTGATGGCGGTGCCGTATCCACTGCCTTAACAGTATACGAATGGGCAATCAAGCAGCACAAAACTGACGGTACACCCCACATCCTCACCAACAGTTGGGGAATTTACCAAAAAAGCTGGGATGAATTTTATGCCACAAATCCCGATCATCCTTTCAGCCGCAAAGTTGTAGAAGCAATTAACGAAGGAATTCTCGTCTTGTTTGCCGCTGGTAACTGTGGTGAAAGCTGTCCAAGTGACAGATGTGGCACCGATAATGGACCAGGCAAAAGCATTTGGGGAGCAAACGGACATCCTTTAGTAATGACTGTGGGTGCTGTCAACAAAGATGAACAATTTGTAGGTTATAGCAGCCAAGGACCAGCAGCTTTAGATCCTAACAAGCCTGATTTTTGTTCTGTTACTCATTTTCGAGGTTACTTTGCCTCTGATAACGGCACATCTGCCGCGACACCGATCGCTGCTGGTGTAGTCGCGTTGCTCAAAAATGCCAAACCTGACTTAACTCAAGAACAAGCAAAAAATGCTCTCAAGAGTACCGCGAAAAATATCGGTGAACCGGGTTGGGACCCGCATTCCGGTGCGGGTATTATTCAGCCAAAAGCTGCTTTTGACTTGTTGCAACCCCAGCAGCAACGTTGGTCTGAATGGCAAAAATTAGATGGTAACTGTTTTTCTGCCCCTGCGGTTACGACTTCGGGAGAAAAACGCCTTGACACTTTTGTTCTGGGTGGTGACAGTGCGATATATCACAAGTCCTGGGATGGTTCTAATTGGAGCGAGTGGCAAAACTTGGGCGGATTTAGCTTATCAGCACCTGCGGCTGTGACGTTGACATCAAACCGAATTGATACATTTATTATTGGTCAACAGCGCCAACTGCTTCGCAAGTTCTGGGATAATTCTACTTGGAGCGAGTGGGAAGATTTAGGCGGCTTTTGCAAGCAGGGTGTAGCTGTTTGTTCAGAAGCGAACCGCCTTGATGTGTTTACAATTGGTGCTGACAACGCCACATATCACAAATCTTGGGATGGTGCTAAGTGGAGTGAATGGGAAAATTTAGGCGGCTTGTGTTTGTCTGCGCCAGCGGCAGTTTCTGCGGGCGCTAACCACGTTGAATTGTTTGTTAGAGGTGGTGACCATGCGATATACCGCAAGTCCTGGGATGGCGGATCTTGGAGCAATTGGGAAAGCTTAGGTGGCTTATGGTTATATTCGCCGGCGGTGACTTCTTGGGGAGCGAACCGACTAGACGTGTTTGCAGTTGGTACTGATAATGCTTTGTACCGCAAAACCTGGGATAATTCTAGTTGGAACGCTTGGGAGAATTTAGCAGGTTCATGCATTTCTGCTCCTGCTGCTGTTTCTACGGGAATCAACCGTATTGACACGTTTGTTGTGGGTGGCGATAATGCCTTGTACCGCAAATCTTTCAGTTAATCCAGATCATCTCAGGGTGCATTTGTAGTAAGCACAAAGCGTGCTTATTTAAAGCGCTTCAGCGCTGACTACGAATAGAGACGCGATATTATCGCGTCTTTATTTTAATCAATAGGTGTGGCGTTAGTACCTGAAAGCTGCTACTGTGTATTCTCGATCTGACTGTTGCACAAAATCGTATGAATGCCAATGACGATCGCGATCGCACTTAATACCGACTGCATTAACAATCTGGATCTATCACCCGCATCAACGGTGATTTCACAACTGCTGCAAGAAGGGGCGATCGCATCCCACGAACAGCAGCTGCACTTTGAGATAAACTATTCTCAAGATCCAAGCGATCCACGGGAACTTTCAGAAATTCCAGAAGTACGCTTGTGGTTTCTCCGTCTGGATGCTCGCTATCCTTGGTTGCCATTTTTACTAGATTGGAAAGCTGGGGAACTTGTTCGTTACGTCGCTATGCTTGTACCCCACCAATTCAGTGAAAAAGAAGGTATTCAGTATAATCCTGAAGCTTTAGAAATCTTTTTGATGCAGAGAATCTTTATTTTAAGCGATTGGCTCAAACAGCAGGGTATACCCAATCAATTTCGTCTCAAATCAATGGCTCAATTGCTAGGTTATGACTTAGATGATGCTTTGTTTGAAATGTTTTGAAAAAATGGGCAATGGGCAATGGGCAATGGGCAATGGGGATTAGAAAAAGAGTTATTACCGATGTCCAATGACGGCAGGTGCTTCAAGCCGGGGAACCCGTCCAACGCACTGCCTCCCCAATGCCCCATGCCCGATGCCCAATGCCCAATTCCCAACTCACTTTATACGATATATAAAACTTAATGCGGTATTGAAAGCGTATTCAACTGCTTTTGATTTAGTTGGTAAAGCTTCCTGCCAGATTCGATAATCGTTATAGTCAATAATTCTATTTACTATTTCATCAATCCTGATTTGATTCAGTATTTTGTATTGTTCAGCTTCAAAATCTTTTGCTGTACCACCGATTTCTAAAACTTCCTGTGCAGCTTTGATAAAGCTATCCAAAACTGTTTGTATGTATTTTTTGCCGGCATTTTCTGCAAACACGGATGATGCTTTTAAAGCGTTAAATTCTGCTAAAAGCAAATCGGCAATTTCTCTTCCTGTGGAAGTATTCCAATTTAAAGGAAGTTCTACATCCAAATATTCACATTGATTATATTTATAGTTGAGATAATCATGAATATTTTCGGTTAATCGAACTAGTTTTTTACCAGCTAATAATTCCTTGAGAAGATTTGTGCTTGTATCGATAGATGAGTCACGGAATACTTTTTCTTCCATCAGCGGACATTCATACACTAGATAAGTCCAAATTTTTGAGTTAGCTTCATTCTTCATTCCCGCTTGGTAAAAAGTTATTGTTGCGTCTTCCTTACACTTGAAATATGCACTTTTAGTATTTTCTAATGTAGAAAAACGCATTCTCGGTGAAGAATAGATAATATGAAGGAAAACCCCAATGATATGATGAGTCTGAGTATCTACTTGGATATACCGTTTTCCACTGCTAATAAAGCCATGTAACCAAATCGCCATTTATTTTTCCTTTTGTATAGTTAATCACATTTTTGGCTGATGCACTAGCATTTATAACGAGAAATAAGCTAAGGAACACAAAATATGGCGCGTTAGATCCACCCAGAAGCTAATCACACCAAGTAGTATCGGCAACCAATGTTTGCCCAATAGCCGAGAATCCTTAATTTTGTGTATACAGGCGTGCTAATGTTTGTTTTAACTGAAATCTTTAGTTGATTGATTAGTTTTGTAAAAAAACCTCATATTTCCTGCTGAATCAAAAAGCATATCTTGCAGTTCATTTTTTTTATTGAAAATTTAATTTATGGTTAACAATTGGCTGTTAACTATGACACCTTGAACATTTACAATTAGCCATTTTCCAATTTTCATAACTGGGTTAAATGCATACTATGCACGAATGCCAAAGTTATTGTTCCCACAAATATATCTAAACTAACAATTTGGCAAAAATCTAATTTTTTTAACTTATCTTTGTCAATAATATATTTGTAAATTTTTGTAAAAAAGTAGCAAAAATCCTCGCCAAGTGTTAATAGAAATACTTGACAACATCTGCTTAGAATAGTTATTTTTTTGTTTGAAACTAAAATTTGTTGCCAAATAAACTCAACTATTACAGCTAAATTTTTGGCAATGCAATCAGATTTTGTGTGGTGTTATACCAATTCTATGTGAGGTTGCGCTTCCCATCTGTGTAGGGGCAATTCATGAATTGCCCCTACTACAGCCCAAGAGTGCGTGCGTAATTCTTATAGACGCATCTTCATACAGAATTGGTGTTAGTTCGGAATTTTCGGCTATTCTAAATTGATTATCGAGTACGTTCTGACTCAATACTTCGGATGTGAAAAATTAAGATAGGAGAAACAGTATAGCGCATCTAACTTTGTCCCAGCCTGTGCAAGAAAAAGTTTGCCAAGTCGCTAATGTGACTGTTTAAAAATTTACCCTAAGTAGTAACTCTTATATGAACTAGGGGAATGGAAACTCAAACAAAAGAATATTTGGCGATCACTTAACATTCCACACGTCTAAAATAACACTTCTCTAGGATGTTAAAATATTCAAGTAAGGCAAATGTGGCTCACCTTGATATTGAAGGAAAGCGATCGCGCTTCAGGCGGGCACTTTGCGCCATCGCACTCAAGAAAAAAAAGTAAACGAAATCATCAGCCAAGACGTGCAAAGCTGAAAAACACAATTATTGCAGTACTAGCCACCCCAAACTTTCTGCAAAACTGTATCGGGTGAAATATCAGCGATTCTACCGGTAAGAGATTTGATCGCCAAAAATTTATCACTCTTGGGTAACAACTTGGCTGGGTCTGTGTCACCAAATAAAGCAATAGTATAAGTCTGTACTGCTACACTCAAGTGCATCGGCGCACTGTCGGTACACAACATTAAATTTGCCCCGCCAATCATGGCGGCTAACTTGCCGATATCATCTGGGGAGGTTATTTTAACATCTTTCTGGGACGACTCAAGCGATGTCACAAGACAAGCCGCTCCGCGTCTACGCACCAATTCATCTTCTGCTTGTTTGACTACTACCACAGGCATTTCTGGTTGCTTGCTGCGGAAATTTTGAATAATTTGCAGCCAACTTTCCACAGGATAAACTTCATTTGCCGGTTTGCTTTGGGCTAACTGACTAGAACCACCGTAAATCAAGATGTAACCTGTTTCATGCACACCTAAACGTTTTTGTTCTTTTTCTGCCCAATCAATATCGGCTAAAGGTATATTCACCGTTAAATCCGGGCAAGTAGATTGAATGCCCAAACCTGTGAGGAGGTCATGATACATTGCCGCAGTATACTGCGATTGTTTCAGCGACACCGGCTTGGTCAGAAAAGCAGAACCTTTGCCTTGGTAACCTATCCGTGTGGGGATTCCCGTCAACCAAAGTATAAGACCAATCAACCAGCTTTGTCCTAAAACAATGGCAACATCGTACTCGCGATCGCGAATCATACCCACCAAGTTACCCCAATCTGCTAAACTGTTGCGGTCTTGAAAATCAAATGTCAGTACCTGGTCAACTGACTTGCTTACCCGGTAGGCAGCTTTTGAGCGGGGTTCGGTAACAACGTCTATCTGAGCTGATGGATTATACCGCTTCAGGTCATCTAAAGTCGGAAAGAAGAGAATTTGGTCGCCAATTGAGCCGGGAACAAGGGCTACTATTCGCATAAGATTTATTTACGCTTACTCGCTACTTATTTTAGGAGAATATAGGGATTGGAAATTGTTAATTGTTAGTTGTAAGTAGGAGCGTTGTTGGTAGTTAGTGGATAGTGGTTGGTGGTTAGTGGCAGTGTTGTTAGTTGTCTACTTACCACGCTTCCACGCTTCGACTATCCACGCTTCGACTACCCACTACCCACGCTTCCACGCTTCGACTACCCACGCTTCCACGCTTCCACTAACTACTATCCACTAACTACTTACCAGAAAACTGTGCATTTACTAATTCCAGCTGCGGGGATGGGACGAAGAATGGGAAGCGATCGCAATAAACTTCTGTTACTCGTGCGATCGCAACCGATAATTAGTTGGACTCTCAAAGCCGCTGAAGCCGCAAGCCTAATTAGTTGGATCGGCATTATTGCGAATCCTACCGATTGGCAAGACCTCCAGACAATTATTGCTAAACAAAAATTAACTAAACCTGTGGAATTGATCGAAGGCGGCTCCACACGCCAAGAATCAGTTTACAATGGCTTACTGGCATTACCATCTGCCGCAGAGCAAGTTTTGATTCACGATGGCGCCAGATGTCTTGCCACACCGGATTTATTTGATGCTTGTGCTTTATCCATTCGCCATCATTCTGGTTTGATCGCCGCCATCCCTGTCAAGGATACTATCAAAGTTGTCGATGAAAATGGCATAATTCAAACTACTCCTGACCGACGGCGACTGTATGCCGCACAAACTCCCCAAGGTTTTGATGTCAAGTTGTTGAAACAATGCCACGCTGAAGGTGTTCGTCAGGGTTGGGAAGTAACTGACGATGCGGCTTTGTTTGAAAAGTGCGGCTACAGCGTCGCAATTGTCCAAGGGGAAGAAACCAATTTGAAAGTGACTACCCCACAAGATTTAGCGATCGCCGAATTCATCCTCCAAGAGAGGGAGTGGGGAGTGGGGAGTGGGGAGTAGGGGGAGTGGGGAGTGGGGGGAGTGGGGAGTGGGGGGAGTGGGGAGTAGGGGGAGTGGGGGAAAAGGAGACTTTTTTGCTTTGACATTTACTACAAGTTATGATATAATGTCACACACTTAAAGAGTTTGGCAATTGTCATTTGCTCTGTTACCGCCTTTGACCAATGACCAATGATTACAGGCACAGCGAACAAGATAGAAGCGATTCTGTATTTAAAAGGTAAACCCTTGTCGCTCGGTGAAATCGCCGAGTATGCCGCGTGCGATCGCGCTACTGTTGAGTCAGGCATAATCGAATTAATCGACAACTATGCCCACAGAGATGGCGCTTTAGAAGTTGTAGAAACTCCAGCAGGTTACTGTCTGCAACTGCGGTCAGATTATCATGAATTAGTCCAAACCCTGATACCAGTGGAATTGGGGTTGGGGGCATTGCGAACTTTAGCAGCGATCGCTCTTAATAGCCCGATTCTTCAAAGCGACTTGATAAATGTGCGCGGTTCGGGAGTATATCAACACGTTCCCGAACTAGTCGAACTCGGTTTTGTCCGAAAACGCCGAGATAATGAATCTCGGTCTTATTCGCTACAAATTACTCCGAAATTTCATCAATATTTCCAAATTGAGCAACTTCCCGAACCATTCGACCGCAGCCAAGAAGAACGACAACTAGAACTAGACTTCAAAACTGAATCAGAATAAAAAAAGTTAGTTGTTAGTTGTTAGGAGGCGCAAAGGCGCAAAGGCGCGGAGGACTCCTTCTTCACGGTGCAAAAAAGCCAAAAACATCAGTCTCAGGGCTGATGTTGAAGCGCCAAAGGTTGTCCTATGGATAAGTTTTCGCTTAATACCTGTGGGGAATGCATTACCCTCGTTGAATGGTTTAGAGTAGAAATAGCAACTCAGCTAGCATAACTGCCAATGGTGTTTAATCCTAACTTTTTGAATGACAACTCTGAGGAACACCCTAATCAGCTTGTTTCCGACAATTCTGACGAATACCCCAATCAGTTACTTAAATATCTACAGCACCAGTCTCCAGAAGTTTTAGCCCGTGTCGCCCAGTCCGTCAGCCCGGAAATTAAACAAATAATTTCCCAAAACGTTCAAGGGCTTGTGGGAATGCTTCCAGCAGAAAACTTCCACGTGCAAGTTACAACAGATCGGGAGAATCTAGCTGGTCTTTTAGCATCGGCGATGATGACGGGGTATTTTTTGCGCCAGATGGAACAACGGATGCAGTTAGAAAATTTGAGTAACAATCAATAGTGAGTGGATAGTGGGAATTTTCAGAGGGGAAAAGGGGACAAGGGGAGAAGCCCAATGCCCAATGCCCAATGCCCAATGCCCAATGCCCAATGCCCAATGCCCAATGCCCACTATTTCTCAGGATAAGCCCCAGAGACTACTTTGAGGGTTTGAATTTTCCCGTTGCGATTGACTTCCATCTCTAGGATGTCTCCAACTGAACTGGACTCTACCACCTTCTGTACCTGAGCGGCTGTTTTGACTGGTTTGCGGTTAAGTTTTTGAATCAAGTCTCCAGGAAGCAGTCCTGCCTTTTGTGCGGGTGATTTTTCCAGAACTCCTTTAACGACAACACCGCTGTCGTGCTTAATGTTCAGATTACTTTCTTGATTAATCTGCTGTTTTTTGGTAGGAGAAAGGTCTACCATTTCAATTCCCAAAAAAGGATGTTCAGCACGCCCTTTGGTAAACAGTTCCGACGCGATGCGGGCGGCGGTTTCGATGGGAATGGCAAAACCGAGTCCTTGGGCATCGGCGCGGATGGCAGTGTTAACGCCAATCACTTCGCCTTGGGCGTTTAACAAAGGTCCGCCGGAGTTACCGGGGTTAATCGCCGCATCAGTTTGGATAAAACTGACTCGCTTATCGGGGATACCGACTTGAACACTAGTGCGATCGGTTGCGCTGATGATACCAATAGTGACAGTATTATCTAAACCGAGAGGATTGCCAATTGCGATCGCCCACTGTCCGGGTATTAAGTTTTGTGAATTACCTAGCTTGACAGTTGGCAACTTATCAGCATTAATTTTTACTACTGCCACATCTGTAATCGGATCGACTCCCGACACCTTACCCTCAAAAGTCCGACCATCCTTGAGGGTTACTAATACTGTATCTGTGTCTGCTACCACATGAGCATTAGTTAGCAATTCACCATCTTGACTCAAAATAAATCCAGACCCCGTACCGCGTTCAATTCGCTCTTGGGGAACTGGTTGTTCATCCTCGCCAAAAAATCGCCGCAAAAGCGGATTTTTTAAAGCGTCAGAAATCGGATTGGCGACTTTGCGAGTAGCATTAATTCGGACTACCGCAGGTCCGGTTTTTTGTACAGCAGCGGCAATAAAATTTACATTATCTCCGCCAGTAGGAGCGATCGCTCCCCCAACAGGTAATGGTGCTACAGTTTGTGGAGGCAAAGCCACTGTCACAGCTTTTAAATCTTGAAACGGGCGACTTTGTGGGAGAATAAAGCGACCGCCTAACAATCCTGCACCACCGCCGATCGCCAATAAGGACAGATAAACGGCTAGTTTTTTTACGGTTAACTTCATAATTCTTACTTTCATAGACAGCAATGCAGATGCTAACTTATAAGTTTAATCAAGCTAGAGGCTAGTTAACAGATGCTCGACAGCCTAATTTGACACTAAGGGCAATAAAATTTTAGATTTCGGATTTTGGATTTTGGATTAGGTATTGTTAATTGTTAGTTGTGAGTTGTTAGTGGTGAGCCAGTGCGCTATCGCGCTCTGCCGACAGTCACGCAACTGGCGAACCCGAAGGGTTGGGTTAGTCATATTTTCCTAATCCCTAGTCCCCAGTCCGTAATCCCTAGTTTCTTTGTCTCTACATGACTTTTCCCTTTCGTCAACAGTTTCTCTGTTTCCTAGTCAGCATTTTTGGGCTAGCGTCCACAACCCCATCAAAAAGCGCTAACGCTGCTGTTCCAGGTTGTCCCACTCCAGCCCTTGAACGTTTCCAACGCCATAAAGTTGCTTCTGGCGAAACTTTAGCAAGCATAGCCCAGCGCTACAATCTCATGCCAACAACTATTATCGGCATGAATCCAGATTTGCGAAACCGCACCGTAGCCATAGGTAGTGAAATTTTAATTCCTCCCTACGATGGAATTGTCGTGGAAGTGCCTCGCGGACAAAATTGGCGAGAAGTCGCAGCAAAGTATAAAATCCGTGCTGACGCCTTGTTTGAAGTAAATGGCTGTGAAAAGAATCCGAGAGTCGTGTTTGTACCTCAAGGGAATTCATCGCGGAGTCGTCCTGTAACTAATTCCAGCACAGCTAGTAGCACAACTGAGATTAAATTCACTGGGTATCCTTTGCCAGAAAATGCTCGTGTAGCATTACCTTACGGTTGGCAGATTAATCCTTCGACAAATGAAGTTTTCTTTCACAGCGGTGTAGATTTGCAAGCAGCCGTGGGAACTTCAGTAGAAGCGATCGCACCCGGAACCGTAGTCTTTGCTGGCAATCAAGGCACTTACGGCAACTTGGTAATAATTAATCACGCCGGCAAATTACAAAGCCGCTACGCTCATCTGGAAAATATCAAAGTCTCCGTCGGTCAGCAAGTAAAACAGAAAGACGAAATAGGAACCGTAGGTACAACTGGAAAACCTACCTCCACCCAACCCCACCTTCATTTTGAAATACGTTCCAGTTCCGACTTAGGTTGGGTAGCCGAAGATCCAAATCAGTATATGCAGCGTTGACCCTTGTTTTTAAACGCAAAAATTTCCTCCGTGTTTCTCTGGAATTCCTCCGCGTGAATTTGCGTTAAAAAAAGCTAATCACTTCCGTAGATTTAACTACATGCATCCCCGCCGCAGCAAATCGCTCAAACGCCGCATCAGCTTGCTCTGTATAATCCACCACACCACGCACGACAACGGGAGAAGTACAATCTTCCAGCAAATAGATTTTTTTAGCAAGTTTAGCATCTATCTGCTGAATTTCTGTTAACAAATCGTCAATAGTCCAAGCAACGCAGTGACTTTTAGCTTGTCCGGCAATGATGACAGCATCAAACTCTAAAAGTTGTTGAATTAAACGTGTATTCTTTTGAGCAATTGGCTTTTTATCAACACCTGACAAAACCTCTGGACGCAGCACAGAATAATTTTCTGTCAAAGGATTATCACCTTTTATTTCAAATTGCGTTTGACTATCACGAGTAATGCAGTGAAAAAATATCGCTTCCTCGACAGATGAAACTAAAGCATGACCAATACCACCTAACATAGAATGATAAAACCAAACTGTAAGCGGATATTTACCATTTTCAGTTAGTTGTTTCACGTAATGATAGGCGTGTTTTTCTAAAAATTCATAATCGTATCCCAAACTGAAAGCAACTGCGGGGTTAACTTTCCAAATTCCTTTTTCAATGTCTGCTGGAGTGATGCTAGAAGCAGCGGGTGTGGGATGTTCACCTTTAGCGTTCACCCAGAAAATTGGATGGAAAATTTGCATCGCTGTGTGAGTGTCCATCGTTGGTACAATTGTCGTAATTACACCCAAATTGCGATAAATAAATTCACACAATCGCCGATTATCATTAACCGCCCCAGTACCGGATTTGCCACCTACAAATAATTCAAAGTCGGGAATGCAAAAGGTGTTTTGTACATCAATTAAAAGTAGACAAACGCGGCTTTTATCTGTTGATGCGGATTTGATATTGTGTTCTTTAGCCCACGCTTGTGCTTCCGCTGCACGTTGTTGATAAGGTACGCGCCAGACTTCGCTTACTTTTTCCAGGTGATAGTGCGGGGGAATGGGGAGTTGGGTTGTTATTTGGGTGTTCATTATCAAATATGCGCTGATTTTTTCAAGTATTATGATTGCTGAAATTAAAAATTCCGGATTTTTTTTACTAATCGCTTAAAAGCACGAATAAATGTCGGACTCCAAATTAAATTTCTCACTCGTCCAACTCCGCCATCAAATCTGCCATTGAACCACGTCGTATATTACCTTGAGCATAGTCATTCTCTGCTTGTGCAATTTCTTTCAATAATTCATCTCGTCGCTGTTGTTTCAGGCGTTTGCTAATAATATCTACAAGAAGAACTTGAGCTTCTGGATCGAGTGCTTCTACTGCGTCAATTGCTTTTTGAAATATCGAGGTTTTTTCTAGCATGGGTAATTAGACAATATAGTGATAAGTTTACTTTAGCTGGTAGTGGAGGCGATCGCCTTTAACAATTGCAGCAGCAACAGGTAAAAGCCAGATTCTCGGCTGCTCTTATTCATCTCTTCCCCACCACCTAAATTATTTATAATCTTCGCTAGCATGAGTAACAGTGCAATATTTGTTACCTATGGTTAATCATACAGATTTACTTACAAACCTTTACAACGCCTTTAACCCCTTTGAACCTTTACCCGCAGGTGATCCAAAGTATGTAGATTGTCAGCAAGTGCGGGGAGATGCAGATATTTTAAATGAGTTGGGAAATCGGATGCGACTGGCAAATAATAACACTTGCCAATTGTATTCTGGTCATCGGGGTGGAGGGAAATCTACAGAATTGCTGAGGTTAAAGCAATATTTAGAGAATCGGCAATTTTATGTAGTCTATTTTGCCGCTGATGAGGAGGATATAGACTCAGAAGATGCCCAGTATACAGATATTCTCCTCGCCTGTACCCGTCATTTACTCAAAGATTTACAGAAAATTGCTAATCCTCGTCCGGTGCTGAACTGGCTAAAAGACTGCTGGGTAGAATTGAAAGATTTGGCACAGACTCCGATAGAGTTTGAGAGCATGGAAGTTGAAGCGCAACTTTCCCAATTTGCCAAGCTGACAGCAAATTTAAGAGCTGTTCCTGAATTACGTCAACAAATTCGCAAAAAAATTAATCCCCGCACTGTCACTTTAATTAAGGTGTTGAATGAGTTTTTGGCAGATGCAAAAAAGCATTTACCCAACGGCAGCACTCAATTAGCGATAATTGTAGATAACTTAGACCGGATGGTGTTAGTTAAAGATGGAGATAACACCAACCATGAGGAAGTTTTTTTAGACCGCAGCGAACAACTTAAAGCTTTGGATTGCCATTTAATTTACACTGTCCCGATTTCTATGTTGTATTCTAAACGAGCAACAGATATCAGGGATATTTACGGTCAATGTCTGATTTTACCGATGATTATGGTTAAGACTCACAAAGGAGACATTTACGAACCAGGACTGAAGAAAGTTAAAGAAGTAATTAGCAAGCGAGTCCGACAAATTGCACCGGAACTATCACTAGAAAAGGAAATTTTTGACAATCCTCAAACCTTGGAAAGACTGTGTTTGATGAGTGGAGGTCATGTGAGAAATTTGCTATTGTTAACACATGATGCAATTGGACGCAGTGAAGAGTTACCAATTTCTGAAAAAGCGGTGCGACGAGCAGTTACTCAAGCTAGAGATGATTATCGCCGCGCAGTGGAAAATCATCAATGGTGTTTGTTAGCGGAAGTCTCTTGTTCTAAGCGCATCATCAATGATGACCAGTATCGCAGCTTGATGTATAACCGCTGTCTTTTAGAATACCGCTATTTGGATGATGAGGGAGAGATGCAGCGCTGGTATGATATTCATCCACTGATTCAAGGGATTACTGAATTTAAAGAAGCTGTAGCGAAACTGTCATGAAACTCATATTTTGCAATGATACCAACAACCGCCAAGGATTAAAATCCTTGGCTCATAGCAAAAGTCCTCTTAAGAGGACTAAATACTTATTTGATTCACTTTTGAGTCGCTTTAAACCGACTTTAGCTATTAGCCCGGAAATTAATTTCCGGGCGGGATATGGTGCTAATTGAAAATAGCGAAACTTCCATGAACCAAAATTTAAGTGATTGGGATGAAGATTTACCCTCAGAACCAAAAGAAGTTTATCAAGACTTAGTTCGCGCACTGAAGCGTAAAGCAGGATTTGGCTTGTTTTTTGTGCAATGTACACCTACGGAATCAGACAGTTTAATTGCCAAACTTCCGCAGGATATTCCCCAGAAAAAAATTGCAGTTTTGCGCTTTGTCGAGCCAATTGATAATTTATATCAGCGAGTGGCGGAGTTTGTTAAAGACAAGCAAGTTTATATTTTATTGATTAAAGGTCTGGAATATTCCTTATACAAGTATGAACAAAGAACTTTTGGCGAAATAACAGAGGGACAATTCAGCAATTTAGCTAGTGTTCCACCAATTTTAAATCACCTCAATCAACAACGAGAGCGCTTTAGAGACGATTTCCCCTTTTGCTTTGTTTTCCTCTTACGGTCATTTTCGATAAACTATTTAATTCACCGCGCACCAGATTTTTTTGACTGGCGTTCTGGCGTATTTGAATTACCCACAACACCAGAAGTTGTAGAGAAAGAATCATCTCGTCTACTAGATGAAGCCGACTATGAGGAATATTTGAAACTCAGTCAGGAAAAAAAGATAGAGAAAGTACTGGAGATTCAAGACCTTCTGACAGAAAAACATCAGATAGAAAGTCGAAAGGCTAACTTATTACGTGAATTGGGAAGGTTGTTAGATACTGCTAAGGAATATGAAGCAGCTCTCACATCTTTCGACAAAGCTTTAGAAATTAAACCAGACTACCACTATGCTTGGTACAGCCGGGGCAATGCGCTATATGATTTAGAACGCTACGAAGAGGCGATCGCATCTTACGATAAAGCTTTAGAAATTCAACCAGACTACCACTATGCTTGGAACAACCGAGGTATTGCGCTAAGGGATTTAGAACGCTACGAAGAGGCGATCGCATCTTACGATAAAGCTTTAGAAATTCAACCAGACTACTACTATGCTTGGGATAACCGGGGGTATGCACTGAGAAAATTAAAACGCTACGAAGAGGCGATCGCATCTTACGACAAAGCTTTAGAAATTCAACCAGACGACTACGATACTTGGGATAACCGGGGGTATGCACTGAGAGAATTAAAACGCTACGAGGATGCGATCGCATCTTACGACAAAGCTTTAGAAATTAAACCAGACTACCACGAAGCTTGGGACAGGCGGGGGGATGCACTGAGAGAATTAAAACGCTACGAGGATGCGATCGCATCTTGTGATAAAGCTTTAGAAATTAAACCAGACTACCACTATGCTTGGGACAGGCGGGGGGATGCACTGGTGAAATTAGAACGCTACGAAGAGGCGATCGCATCTTATGACCAAGCTTTGAAACTTAAGCCAGATGATTACTATGCCTGGTATTGGCGAGGTGATGCGCTACGAAATTTAGGAAACTTTGAGCAGGCGATCGCATCTTATGACCAAGTACTGAAAGTAAGACCTGATAATCATAGTGCATGGCATTACAGGGGAAATGCATTAAGTAATTTACAACGGTATGAAGAGGCAGTTGCTAGTTACAAAAAAGCACAAGAGATAGACTCCAGTTGTGTTGCTGGGTGGAATGATTGGGGCAACGCATTATGGAATTTAGGACGCTTTGAGCAGGCGATCGCATCTTACGATAAAGCTTTAGAAATTAAACCAGACTACCACTATGCTTGGGATAACCGGGGGGATGCACTGGTAAAATTAGAACGCTACGAAGAGGCGATCGCATCTTATGACCAAGCTTTAAAACTTAAGCCAGATGATTACTATGCCTGGTATTGGCGAGGTGATGCGCTACGAAATTTAGGAAACTTTGAGCAGGCGATCGTATCTTACGATAAAGCTTTAGAAATTAAACCAGACGACCACTATGCTTGGAACAACCGGGGTAATGCGCTGTTAAATTTAGGACGCTACGAAGAGGCGATCGCATCTTACGATAAAGCTTTAGAAATTCAACCAAATGACCACCTAGCTTGGTTGTACCGTGGAGCCGCATTAATAAAATTAGGTCGCTGGAGAAAAGGAAATGCCAGCATACAGAAAGCTTATGAAATCAACCCTGACTTTGCTAACGCTCAGTTTAAAGCCAACATAAGGCAAATTATCACCAGTGTCTTGCAAAAATTGGGATTGCAAAAATTAATTCCTACTTTTACAGGCTTCTTGAGGCTGATTGGTTTTAGGCGCTGATTTAAAGAATCTACCATCAAAGAGAGGTACATCAGATGTTAGAAACAATGAATTTTGAAAAAGCAGTATTAGATAATTTGCGAATCCTCCCAAATGACAAGCAACAGGAAGTACTTGATTTTGTCAAATTTTTAGTGCAAAAAGCAGGACAGATAAAGCAGGTAAGCGAATTATCAGATTCTAGTGTTTCATCAACAACCCAAGATAAAAAACAGTTATCTTTGCAAGAAATTGCTAGACTTACTGTAGAAGAACGCCACAAACTACTAGCACCTTATATAGCTGCAACAGCTGAAGATTTTTTAAACGACCCAGAAGTGAGAGAGTTTTCTGTTAACGATTCAGAATTTCTTGATGGATATGATTTCAGCAAAGCAGTAAGGGGAAAATATCATGAAAAATATCGCAGCTACCAGGGCAAAATACCAGTGAATATTACATCTAATGACGGCGATAGATATGTCACCTTACGCACAGTGAAAGTAGAAGCTATTGTCACACCTGATGGCAAACTGACAGTACAGCTTGATGGTGATATAATGCCAGGTGAATACCGAGTCACGCTGATAATTGAAGAACCCGCAACTCCAAATACAGAACAAACATCCTTAGAAAATGAGCGATCGCACTTGGAATAGCAATGCCAAATAAAAGTGTAAACGCGTAGCGGTTTGCCGTAAGGCATCAGAAGCTAGCACCGATAAACTTTAGATAAAACTAGGTAAAAACTATGAAAGCGTTAGAAATTACTGGAACGGTTAACGCCAAAGGTGAATTGCATTTAGATCAACCATTACCTGTAAAACAAACTGGTCGCGTTCGTGTTATTCTTCTATTTCCCGAAGCAGAAGATATAGATGAAAATGAATGGCTAAAAGCCGCAGCTACTAATCCAGTTTTTGCCTTCCTCCACGATCCAGAGGAAGACATCTACACTTTAGAAGATGGAAAACCACTGAACAATGAAAGGTAAAGTTGTTTTAGTCAAGTTTCCATTTGATGATTTATCCTCTTCCAAGGTGCGTCCTGCTGTTTATCTAACTAATGCTGTGGGAGCGAATCAACACATTATTCTGGCTCTAATTACCAGTCGGATTCCTGCGGATTTGCTGGACACTGACTTTGTTCTCGATATTAACCATCCCGACTTTGCCAGTAGTGGTTTGCATAAACCCTCTACCATCCGGTTGGATCATTTGATAACACTTCGCAAATCAATTATCCAGCGCGAACTAGGTACATTGTCACCAGATACACAAGCTGAAATTGTTAACAAATTGTATAATATGCTGAACCAGTAATCAAAGCTTAAAAACCATCGCATCCCCCAAAAGTAAGAGTTTGATGAAAAAACAGTGTTGTAAAATAGACATAGAAGGATTCGGGGGACCATATTACTGGTCATAAACGCCTATAGAGACTATCTTTGGTAATCTCCAAGGACTAAAATCCAGCCAGCTAAAGCAACTAGCTAGGCTGTATCACCAGCGCATACCGGGCGATCGCTTAACTACGCCCGAATTTTCCCAGCGACTGGCAGCAATTAGTACAGAAATTAATCAAGCCGTGTGTGCCTACCTCAATCGTCGCGGACAAGTCATCCGCGTCGGGGTAGGTTCACCGCGTCAAACGCAAATCCCACTGCTGGAATTGCCCCGCTACGGTGCAGAACGACTCAGCGGTATTCGTTGTATCTCCACTCATCTCAAGTCAGAACCGCCCAACGAAGCGGCGCTGACATCGATGGCACTACAACGCCTAGATGCTTTAGTTGTGCTAAATATAACCGGAACGGGATTTCAAAAGCGGGGTGGTGGCGTTACTGGGTACGTCAAAGAAGCTTATTTAGCGCACCTGACGGCTCAATCCCGCGTAGCGATCGCAAGTCCGGCTTCACTTACAGCATCGAGCAATATCCCATCTCCAAGTTGGAATATATCACCGCCCCTCAGCTTAGACGTGCTGACAAACCAAGATTTTCTCGACTTGGTGGAAGCATTAGAAGCAGACTTCAGGCGGGAATTTGTTGCTCAAGAAGTAGATGCCGATCGCGATAGCGTTTTGATTGTCGGTGTATTCACTGATGATACCACACCTCAACAATTCCAAGATACATTAGCGGAATTGGCACGGTTGGTCGATACCGCCGGGGGAGACGTATTGCAGACAGTGCAACAAAAGCGATCGCGCATTCATCCGCAAACAGTAGTCGGCGAAGGAAAAGTGCAAGAAATTGCCCTCACCGCCCAAACCATCGGCGCAAATCTCGTCGTCTTTGACCGCGACCTCTCACCCGCCCAAGTCCGTAACTTAGAATTACAAATTGGTGTCCGGGTAGTTGACCGCACCGAAGTTATTTTAGATATCTTTGCCCAACGCGCTCAGTCTCGTGCAGGTAAATTGCAAGTAGAACTGGCGCAGTTAGAATATATGCTGCCGCGACTTACAGGTAGAGGTCAGGCAATGTCTAGGTTGGGTGGTGGTATTGGTACTCGCGGTCCTGGTGAAACTAAACTAGAAACCGAACGCCGTGGTATTGGAAGGCGCATTTCTCGACTACAACAAGAAGTCAATCAACTGCAAGCACATCGATCGCGACTGCGGCAAAAGCGACAACATCGTGAAGTTCCTTCAGTGGCTTTGGTTGGTTATACCAACGCGGGCAAGTCTACCTTGCTCAATGCCCTAACTAATGCGGAAATTTACACGGCTGACCAGCTATTTGCCACACTCGACCCGACCACACGCCGGCTAATCATTCCCCATGCTGATACAGGTGAAACTCAGGAAATTCTGCTGACAGATACAGTCGGATTTATCCACGAACTGCCTGCATCATTAATGGATGCCTTCCGCGCTACTTTAGAGGAAGTTACAGAAGCTGATGCTTTACTGCATTTAGTAGATTTGTCACATCCTGCTTGGTTGAGTCATATTCGCGCCGTTAGAGAAATTTTAGCAGCAATGCCAGTGACTCCAGGACCTGCGCTGGTTGCTTTTAACAAAATAGACCAAGTGGATAGTGAAACTTTAGCTTTAGCTCAAGAAGAGTTTCCCTTAGCGGTATTTATTTCCGCAAGCGATCGCCTGGGATTAGAAACTCTCCGCCAGCGTCTTGCTCTACTAATTGAATACGCCACTTCTTCTCGGTAAATACTGAAAAGAACTTATTAACTTTAAGTTAAAAAATTCCGTAGTCAATAAAACTACGGAGTTTTGCTATTTATAACGAAAAATATTTTTACTCCACTAAACTGTCATACGTTTATGTAGAAATTAGTCATGACAAACTTCCACTAAACATGCTAGAACCAATGGTTACTGGGTACATAAATAAGCGGGCTAAATTAAACATAAAATATTCTTTTAATTCGTAGTGAGCGGTTTACCGCTCAAATCTTTGGTTTTAAGTGCCTCTATTCCTTACTACTAAGAAGCACGTTTATTTCTGCCCATCTACTTAACAAACATTTTAACATTGAGGCTTGATATTAGCCTTTCAACCTTACTGTTAACAACAGTCCCAGCTATCAACATTCAAAAACAGGCAACTTTTATGCAATCAGCTTTGCAGCAGCTTGAATCCCAAGAAATCAAAGTTAAACTTCTTTTATCTGGAGGACACGAATACACCGTTTATTTTAAATCAGATGCACCTGTACTCCATAATCTTTTAACAACTGTTGTGGCTCGTGCCTATAAGCAAGAATCTGCTTATCATGGTTTATTTCAAATTCCCATGAATGAAGGTAGTTCTGTTTTGTCTTTTCCTAGCGAACACCTTATAGGTATGGTGACAGAACCACCGATTTTAGTACAACAAATAGAGTAAGTAAAATTTTCAAAGGTAAAATGTTTACCTTTTGATTATATAAAAATCACTTCAGCCAGTAAAAACACTGTATATTACTCTTCTAATTGTTCAACTTAAGGCAAGGTGTCTGCCTTTCCTTATTTATTTCATGCTTATATAGATAGCTTTATAACTATTACACATCTTCTACTCTTATACTTAGTAATTATACAATCTGACATCCTGAGTAGCCGTAATTCATGAATTACCACGACTCTACAATAAGCTTTTTAATTATTTTTACGTAAGTCTTAATACTAAATCCATACATTTCAAAAGCTACTTGCTTTATATAAATTAATTTTTTATATTTTTATAATTATGTACTGAAGCTGAATTTCAATACTTTAGGGAAAAGGTAACTAAATAATACCCATAGTTTAATACTTCAAGCAAAACAGCTATTTTCTAGAAGATTACAACTTAATATTGAAAGCAAACATTAGTAGTTTTACTTAAGTATTATCCAAAAAAGAGTTCGGTAAAAATACTTTTATCTTAGACTAATTCATAAGATAATATTTTATCTTTTCCTAAATTAAATTTTGAATGAAGCCGTTAAAAACTCATAGACGTTCGATATTTTTTATGTCAATTTGTATTCAGCAACTGATTGTTGCAATTGTGACTTTAAGAAAATTGTATAGCTATAAACTCAAAGGAGTTTAATCAAAATGTCTCAAGCGTATTCAAAGAAAGTATTAGGTTATATAAGCTGTGGTTTGTCGTCATTAGCTGTGGTGATAGCGTCGCAAATGCCTAGGGCAGACGCAATAACTTTCACAGGTTCATCGGGCACTAATTTAGCTGCATCAGCAGATTTTCAGTTAAACGGCGACACCTTGACAGTGAGGTTAACCAATACTAGCTCCAACGATGTCTCGGCTCAGGGAGATTTGCTAACAGGCATTTTCTTCAATGCGTCTAAGTCCTTAAATCTCCAGAGCGCAACGCTAGGCTTAGGTGCAAATGTCTACCAAAACGGTTCTGTTGTTGGCACACAGCCTAAGGATGTATCAGTTAGTAGCTTAAAAGGTGGTTGGCAGTACAACTCGAATATTAGTAATTCCAGCCTAGCAAATATAAATCAAGGTATTGGTACAGCAGGCTTTGGCATCTTTAACGGTAATCTAACTGGTGACGGCAATCAATTTGATTACGGGATTTTGAGTGCTAGTTCAAATCTGACTACCAACGCCAATAAGCCAGTTCAACAAACTTCTTTGATTCAAAACTCCATACTATTCACATTTACGGGAGCTTCTGGATTAACCGAATCTAGCTTCAGTAATGTTTTGTTCCAATACGGTACAAACCTAAGTGAAGCTCACTTTGCCGGATCAACTTTGGCAGATGCAACAGCAGCGCTAGACAAAGCAACAGCAGCAGTAGCAACAACCGCGAAAGATTTGACGGATAAAACCGCAGCTGAAACAGCAGCGAAACAAGCAGTTGACAAAGCAGCAGCTGAAACAGCAACGGCAGAAGCAGCGGCAAAAGCAGCGAAAGCAGCAGTTGATAAAGCAGCAGCTGATAAAGCAACGGCGGAAGCAGCAGCAACAACGGCGAAAGACACAGCAGACAAAGCTGCTAAAGACGCAGCAGATAAAGCTAACGCGAAAGAATTGGCGGACAAAGCTGCTAAAGACGCAGCAGCAGCAAAAGACGCAGCAGACAATGCTCTAAAAGACGCAGAAAAAGTCCTAAAAAAAGCGACTGGGTTGGGCATAGTTAATGCACAAGATGCGGTAAACAAAGCTACCAAAGACGTAGCAGATAAAGTTAAGGCGAAAGATGCGGCAGACAAAGCTGCACAAGACGCAGCAGATAAAGCTAAGGCAGCGAAAGATACGGCAGATAACGCTGCACAAGACGCAGCAGATAAAGCTAAGGCAGCGAAAGATTGCACAGACAAAGCAACGGTAACAAAAGCCTCTGCGGAAAAAGCTGCCCAAGAGCTAGCTGACAAACAGGCTGCTGAGAAAGCGGCAGTAGATAAAGCCACGAAAGCCTCTGCGGAAAAAGCGTCAGCGGAAGTAGCAGCAAAAGAAGCTAAAGAATGTGCTGACAAGGCTGCCAAGGAGAAAGCTGAGAAGGAAGCTGCTGACAAGGCTGCCAAGGAGAAAGCTGAGAAGGAAGCTGCTGACAAGGCTGCCAAGGAGAAAGCTGAGAAGGAAGCTGCTGACAAGG
>NZ_JBPAOH010000017.1:0-82108 GCF_050875635.1 Tolypothrix sp. VBCCA 56010 | reverse complement strand
AGACCGCTCCGGTGAACTCAAAGACCGCTCCGGTGAACTCAAAGACCGCTCCGGTGAACTCAAAGACCGCTCCGGTGAACTCAAAGACCGCTCCGGTGAACTCAAAGACCGCTCCGGTGAACTCGGAAACCGCTCCGGTGAACTCAAAGACCGCTTCAGTAGTTCAATTTTCATCAAATCAAAAGCGGGCATCATTTCAAGCTATGCGATCGCCTAAAAGTTATTGATGCAAACCGATCGCTTGTTTGTTGTTTAATAGCTGTGAAGCTTGTGCGATCGCCTCTGGAGTTAGAAAAGTCTATTAGACCTCTTTGGAAAACAATGTAGAGACGCGATATATCGCGTCTCTACAAGGGTTTCGGGCAACGCATAATTAATTTATGGAGATGTCTATTTAACAGGGGGAAGCTTTAGTTCTATGCCTACTTTCTGACCTAATTCCAGAGCATTGTTTGCAAAGTCTGTCATACCTGCGATCGGGGCAGCGACTAGAGTACCAGCAGCTATTGCAGCTAGTAGACGCTTTTTAAGTTTGGGTAAATTGCGTTCTTTTTCTGGCTTTTTAATTTCTACTTCTATATCATCAAGATCAATGGTGATGTCGTCGCGGATTTCTGGTGGAAATTGGGCGGCAGTTTGGCGCATGGTGCTGATGATTTGCATTAGTTCTGCTACGCTTGCACCGCTTGTTTGATTAAGGTTGCTTACTGTGGCTTGGGCTTCGTTTTGAGCGACAAATCCAATAGTTGCGTGTTTGAAGTCATTTTGGTTTTTATCACCTTGGATTTTATCACCTTGGATTTTATCACCTGCAACGTTATCGCCTTTGCCGTATTGATGGATGTTGTTAGACATAGTTTTTAGGGGTTTGTAATAGAGTTTAAGGAGTTGATGGGCTGGTAATACCAATTTAAATAATGTTTGCGACACATAAATTCTTCGTAGGGGCACGGCAGTGCCGTGCCCCTACTACCCATCTGTCGCATTCTTTTTTCAAATTGGTATAAGGCTTGCAGTTCGTTCCACAGTTTGTTGCGATCGATAAACGCTAATTCAAAGTTGGGTAACTTCATCCTATTTTATCGCCTTCGACCCGATCGCCTCCAAAATTATCGCCTTCTCCATGTTGGTTAAAGGTTTTAGAACGGCGACGATCATTAATGTTAACGGAAATATTGTAAGGACTATCTTCTAAGACTTCTACATCTAAGTCGGTCTGTTTTCTTTGACGTATTCCAATGTCTTCGTAACCATCTAAAAGTTGACGCAAATCGAGTTTGAGCTTGAGTTCACCAATAACTTTATGGGTTTCTCCCATCGCTTCTAGTCCGAGTAGTTCTGAGTATTTGAGCGGATCGTGTTTGGGATAGTTGGGGACGGGAACCCATTCGGTGATTTCGAGATTGGGAAGACTTTTGTGGATTTTTTGGAAGACATCGCGGATAATGCCGAGAAATAAGCGGCGGGTTTCTTTGCGTCCGCTAATGGTGATGAAGATTTTTTTGTCTTCGGGATCGGCTTTGATCCGAGCGATGTTGTAGATTTCGTTGTTTTCTTGATGTTGCAGCATTACGCCACTGCGCCAATAGATTTGATTATGAATTTTTTCGTGGCTGATGACGATGAAGCGGGAAATGATGCTTTCGGGGAGAACTTTGTAATGGTATTGAAATTCCAGGGTTTCGCCGTGGAGTTTTGTTTCGTTTGGTTGGTCTTTGGGCAGAAGTCCCGCAATCAGAAATTGTGGTGGGTAACATTCTAGTGCAAAGCAAAGCTCAAATTCTTTCATCAGCCCGATCAGATAGCGGTGACGCTTGGTGGGGTATCGCTCTGGATTAAGGATGCGGATGAGATCGGCGGGGGTGAAAATGCCTTTGGTTTGAGTTTTGAGGTTTTCATCGCTCAGGAGCGCGTAAATGCCTTCTGTCACCCAGTTGGGTTTGAGAACGTTAGTATCTTTAAGGATGGGATGATCGCGGAAATTGAGAACTAAGCCTAGTCGATGCAGCAAGTCGATTAGTTGCTCTTGGTTTTGTTCTTCGGGAATCTCTTTTTGGTGGCAGATGCCGATGTAGCGGTTGTAGCTGATGAAGTCTTCAGTCATGGATTCGAGTTGTTGTTTAACCTCAAACCATGTCAGGGGTAGAAGGTCGTAGACTTCTTTGAGGTTGGCGATTTGCTGCAAAATAGCGGTGCGAAGTTCATCAATGCCGATATTGTCTTGGCAGGAGGTTTCGATAATCGCTTGGATGTTAGGATATTTTTCGCGTAATGCTTTGCGGTTGATATCGAGGGGTTGTTCGTCTTTTTTGTTGCCAACGATAATTACGGGGGACTTTCCGCCGAAGCTTTCGATTAGTTTCAGCCAATATTCGATGCGGTTTTCTTCTTCGCTGGTGCGACAATTACAAACGAGGAGATAGAGGCTGCGCTTAGTCAGAAAAAACTGATGGGTAGCATGATAAATTTCCTGTCCGCCAAAGTCCCAGACATTCAAGCGGATGTCTTTGCTATTGACCTGCACGTTCCAACTTTCTACATTGAGTCCGTCGGTTTGGGGTTGATTTTTATCATATTTATCGCGGATTAGTCGCTTGATGAGGGATGTTTTGCCGACGCTGCCTTGTCCGATGAGTAAAAGTTTGGCTTCGTGTAATGGTCGAGTTTCACTTATGCTAATTTGCCTCCAGTAATTAAAAATCTCTTTTGCATCTTTTGAATTAAGAATTTCTAATGGAATCTGGGTAATTTGGTTGTCACAAAGGTCAAGCTGCGTCAGATTGGTTAAATTAGCGAGATCCTCTGGAATCTCGGTTATTTGGTTGCGACTGAGGACAAGCTGCGTCAGATTGGTTAATTTAGCGAACGCCTCTGGAATCTCGGTTATTTGGTTGCAACTGAGGTCAAGCTGCGTCAGATTGGTTAATTTAGCGATCGGCTCTGGAATCTCGGTTATTTGGTTGTCACCAAGGTCAAGCACCCTCAGATTAATTAAATTAGCGATCGCCTCTGGAATCTGAGTTATTTGGTTGTCATTGAGGACAAGCAGCGTCAGATTGGTTAATTTAGCGATCGGCTCTGGAATCTCGGTTATTTGGTTGCCACTAAGGTCAAGCTGCGTCAGATTGTTTAATTTAGTGATCGCCTCTGGAATCTGGGTTATTTGGTTGCTACGGAGGTGAAGCTCCCTGAGATTGTTTAATTTAGTGATCGCCTCTGGAATCTGGGTTATTTGGTTGCTACGGAGGTGAAGCTCCCTGAGATTGGTTAATTTAGCGATCGCCTCTGGAATCTCGGTTATTTGGTTGGATCTGAGGTCAAGCTGCGTCAGATTGGTTAATTGTGCGATCGCCTCTGGAATCTGGGTTATTTTGTTGCCACTAAGGTGAAGCTCCCTCAGATTGGTTAATTGTGCGATCGCCTCTGGAATCTCGGTTATTTTGTTGTTACGGAGGTCAAGCTGCGTCAGATTGGTTAATTTAGCGATTGCCTCTGGAATCTGGATTATTTGATTTAAACTGAGGACAAGCTCCCTCAGATTGGTTAATTGTGCGATCGCCTCTGGAATCTCGGTTAGCTCTACTCGAATTAAGATAAGTTCCTCTAAATGTAGTATTTGCGTTACCACATCGGGAATGCTCTCTAAAGGATTGCCACTAATATCCAACTTACGCAAATTAGGCAAATCCAATAGTTCGAGTGGAAGCGTTTTTAAATTGTTGCTCGAAACCTTTTCGAGATAGCGGTTTTCTACGATTTCATAACCTTCAATCTTCTTTCCCAAAATCAAAGACTCAAGCTGCTTCAATTTACCAATTTCTACAGGTAACTCAGTCAACTCTTGCCCCGACAAGTCTAACTCTCGCCAACCCTCAGCCACTGCGCGATCTATCAGTACCAATAACTCATCCTGCGTCATAATTCCAAGGAGAAGGGTAAAAGGAAAGAAGATTGATGAAGATTATCTTAACTGATTAGAAAAAAATGCTACATCTTCGCTTTTCGGCGATCTGTCAGTTAGCTATTTGGGATATTGCGGATTTAGGCGATGCCTGCGGCGGGCTACGCCAACGCGCTTTGATATGTGGCGATCGCACAACACAGCGATGACATAAACTCGCTAAACAAAAACTAATTAGCTCAAAAACTCTCTCTTGTTCTTCCTCATCGTAATTTAATTTGCTTTATTTAATTTTCTCAAACTTTTGTGGGGTGGGCATCTGGTCCCCCCACTTTATGCTGCGTTAAATGTGGAACAGCTTAGACCTATGAGCAAAAGTCCTTTTTAGACTGTTGTGAAAAGCTTTTTTCTACCCCTTTCACGGCAGATGCTCCACTTGGGGAGACCCCAAGACCGCACTGCCTCCCCTTTCCCTTACTTCTGCAAGAAGTCTAATGTATAACTTGTATAACATGCAACCGCGTATCCAAAGCTGCGTCATATGTGATTTAAACACCTGTGCCATAAAGTAGTACATTGAAAAATGCATCTAGAGTAGCGTTATTATTCTTGACAAAATTACCTGTGCGAAAAATAGTTATTGCCGGCAACTGGAAAATGTTCAAAACTCAAGCAGAATCCCAAGAATTTTTAGAAGGATTTCTGCCCACGTTACAACAAACACCCGACGAGCGAGAAGTCGTTTTATGTGTACCGTTCACAGACTTAAGCGCTTTGTCCAAGAATCTGCATGGAAGTCTTGTACAGCTAGGAGCGCAAAATGTCCACTGGGAAGAAAGCGGAGCATATACCGGTGAAATCTCCGGTCCCATGCTCACAGAAATTGGCGTGCGTTATGTAATTGTCGGTCATAGCGAACGCCGACAATACTTTGGGGAAACGGATACTACCGTCAACTTGCGTCTCAAAGCAGCTCAAAAGTACGGTCTTACGCCAATTTTGTGTGTAGGTGAAACTAAGCAACAACGAGATGCAGGAGAAACCGAATTTCTGATTAGCACTCAGCTAGAAAAAGACTTGGTAGATGTTGACCAAACTAACTTGGTGATTGCTTACGAACCGATTTGGGCGATCGGTACTGGTGACACTTGCGAAACAAAAGAAGCTAATCGCGTAATTGGTTTAATTCGCAGTCAGTTGACAAATCCCAATGTTCCAATTCAATATGGCGGTTCGGTCAAGCCAAATAACATTGACGAAATTATGGCTCAACCGGAAATTGATGGTGCTTTGGTGGGAGGAGCAAGTTTAGAAGCTGCGGGTTTCGCCCGAATTGTTAACTATAAGTAATCCCATGTTCTATCTTCTGGTTCCCACGCTCTGCGTGGGAATGCAAATCTGTGGGCTGCTGCCTCAAGCGTCCAACTGTGATGAATGTAGTAAGCACTTTAGTGTTTAAATAAAGCACTAAAGTGCTTACTACGTGTTTATGCCAAGCAATTTGATAATTCGCGATCGCTGTTTCGATTGGGGACAGCGGACTTATCTCATGGGCGTTTTAAATGTGACGCCTGATAGCTTTAGTGATGGTGGCGATTTTAACAGCGTTGCTGCGGCTTTAATACAAGCAAAAACACTGGTAGCCGCTGGTGCTGACATTATTGATATCGGTGGTCAATCGACTCGACCCGGAGCGGCGCAAATCTCTGTGGCTGAAGAACTTGAGCGGGTGCTGTCGGTGTTGCAAGTACTCAGAAAAGAAATAAACGCGCCAATTTCTGTAGATACAACAAGAGCGCTTGTAGCAAAAGCATCTATAGAAGCTGGGGCGGATATAGTCAATGATATCTCTGGGGGCACGTTTGACTTAGAAATGTTGCCAACAGTTGCTAAATTAAATGTGCCAATTATCCTAATGCATATCCGGGGAAACCCAGAGACGATGCATCAACTTACAGATTATCAGGATTTGATGGGGGAGATTTATAGTTTTTTAGCAAGGCAAATTGCAGCTGCAACAGATGCGGGTATTGAGCCAGAGAAAATAATTATCGATCCTGGTATTGGTTTTGCCAAGAATTACGAGCAAAATTTAGAAATATTTCGCCGCTTGCGTAAGCTCACAAAACTCAACTGCCCTATCCTAATAGGACCATCCCGCAAAAGTTTCATTGGTCGCATTTTAAATCAACCAGACGCAAAAGCACGAGTCTGGGGAACCGCAGCAGCGTGTTGTGCAGCTATCTTTAATGGTGCTGATATCCTGAGAGTTCACGATGTCAAAGAAATGCGCGATGTATCGCTAGTTGCTGATGCACTTGTGCGACAGTCTCCACATCGTGATTAAATCAGTTAAGAAGTGGGTTTAGACTTGAGATTAGACAGAACCATTCTCAGAGGTATTGCCATTAGCTTCAGTACTTACAGTATCACCAATCATCTGGTCAATTGCTCCCTCTGACATTCCTTGATTGAGAAAGACGACTTTAGCATTGGTACTGGCACCGAGTCTATGGCTAGCTTCTAAGTGTTCTTGAGCCACCAGATACTTAAGGATTTCTTTAGTTTCTGGTTTGGAAGTTATCGCGTCAGAAAGTATCCGAATTGACTCTTTAGTTGCTTCTGCTCTCTTAATTGCAGCTTCCCGCTCTCCTTCTGCTGCGGTAATAGCTGCTTGTTTTTTGATTTGAGCAGCTTGCTGTTCTGCCATTGACTTCTGCACGCTTTCAGGGGGTGTAATACTCTGAATATCTACCCGAAGAATCTCAACTCCCCATTCTGAGCTTACCTGGTTTAAAACCTGCAACAGCGATTGGTTCATCTGATTTCTAGAAGAGATGGTTTCCGTTAAAGTTCTATCGGCAATGTTGGCACGAAGTTCAACCATCACCAGGTTTGTTAGCGATACTTGGATATCATCGATTTTATAAAAGCTTTTCTCCATACTCATGATTCGCCAGTTGACAACGCCATCAACTTCTAGGTAAACGTTATCTTTGGTGATCACATTTTGAGGCTTAATATCTAAAATCTGTTCTCGTGTAGTATCTTCCATTACAATACTATCGACCAAGGGAACGATAAAGTTCAGACCTGGCTTAAGTTTGCGATGATACCGCCCTAAACGCTCGACTAAGGCTTCATTGCCTTCATTAATCAGTTTTGCAGACCCTAACGCATAGCCTATAAGCACTAAGACTATAGCAACAATCGGCTCCATATATGCTCCTATTCAGCTTTTGGTAGAATTTAAATTTAATCTAAAGGACACGGCACTAGCTTGTCCTACCTTTAAGTTTAATGTGTTGAATGTGTGTAATCTTATTATCACAATCAGCAGTAAATGGCAAGACACGATAACACAAGGCAATGGCTATTAAAGCACTTGAGTGTCACGCTGGCAAGTATTTTTTTAGGGAATCGGGCAATGGGCATGGGGCATAGGGCATGGGGCATAGGGTATGGAAAGCATCTTTTATTCGCATTGCCCATTGCCCATTCCCTATTACCCAATTCCCATTGCCCAATGCCCATTGCCCAATGCCCCATGCCCAATTACCAATTACTTAACTACAAACTCCAGCCACGGTTTAATATTTGCTGGTAATTCGGAAACTAGACGTAACGGCAGTTGGGGTGTAGAAAAAGATTGGGCGTAAGCTGATGTGAGAAAAGGTTGATAAGTTCTCGCTTCTGGTGTAAGTTGTTTGATAAAAGCTAAACTGACACCACGAGTTAGTTGACGTAAAGGTTCGGTTTCTACACCACGCCGTTCTTTAACGATGGTGGTGGCTGCGGTTCCTACATACGCTGGGTCGCTAATACTCAAGTGAGTACCACCGATCGCAGTTAGCAGATACTTGGTTCCCCGCAGTTGAGTAAAAGGTTGGATTTGATGGTTTAGCGCTGGAGTCAGGGAGTCTTCAGTGCCGCTTAAGATTAAAACTGGGTTGGTAATTTTACTTAAACCGTTTTTGCCAAATAGTTTACCGACGAGAGGATTGAGCGCGATCGCACTTTTTACCCGTTCATCTTTTAATTGTATTTTCCTATCTCCTAAAGGCGCCGCCGTACATTGCAACCAATCTCCCGGAGATTCACCAAATGTGAGAGATTTTTGACAATATTGCCGTAAATCCTTTAAGTCTAATTCTCCCCCCACTAAAGCCAAAGCTGTATAACCTCCCAAAGAATGACCTATTACAGTCACTTTCTCGGTATTGAGCTTTCCTTGAAGTTGTCCTGGTTGAAAATTTAGTTTTGCCAGTTCATTCAATAAAAATGTAACATCTTTGGGACGGTCAATAAATTCTGATGCTGGCATCAAATCGGCTAAATTACCAGATGCGGAAGCGCTATTAACTGAGGTAACGTTACTACCAGGATGTTCTATTGCCGCAACCGTGATGCCGTGAGATGCTAGATGACGCGCTAAATATTCCGAAAATTTGCGATTTGCCCCAAAGCCGTGGGAAATTACTACTAAGGGTGCTTGCGCTTCAACCCGACTTGAATATATATCTACAGGAATAATTCTATTTCGTTGTCTGTCGGTAAAAGTTAGGGTTTGCTGTATCTCTGTTTCTTTACCGATCGCTGTCGGTGAGAAAGTTGCCCGAAACGGTATATTACTGTTTACAGCTAATTCTCGTGCAAGCAAGACTCCCAAAGCTTGACTTTGCAAACGATTGGCGCTAAATTCTACCAATAGAGCGATCGCACTAGTTGCATCGACGGTAACATCGGATTGTGGATAAGCCCGCAAAAAACCAAGTGCGCTTAAACCGTTAAATTGTCGCAAAGCTATATTAAGTGTTCCTTGCAAGCTTTCGACTGTACTACCCGGTATTGCTACACCCAAGGAAGCAATTAATTGTTTGCCTTCTGGTGTTCGCACTAAATCAGCGATAAACTTGTCTGCTACAGCCGGATCTACTTGCAAACGCCTTGTAAGCAATTTTTGTACTTCCGGTGACAGCACAGAAGATAAAATTTCCAGCTTTTCTGGTAGTTTACCAGTTTTGGCGTATTTTTCTAAGTCGGCGATCGCTACTGACTGTTCAAATGGACCTAAGCGGATAATAACTCTTTGAGCGGCTAAAGTAGAGGGCATCCCCACACCCAAACCGAAAGCTAGGGACAAACTACACAAGAATTTTTGTGCAAAGGCAATTTTTTTACGCCGATTTCTTACCAATAGCTGAAATTGCATAGATTTATTTGCCCAAGTTTGTTAAAGCGCGGATTTTCGGCAGTTGTCAAAACTAATTGCTGCAATTTTTGATTTTTGATTAATGCACTTCTTCTACAACTTATAGCAAAAATTTACTCTCCTTCTTTTTTCCGGCGTTGCAAAACTGAAGACAAGAGTCTGTAAGTGCTTGCGCTTTCTTATGTACTACAATATACTACACCGACTCAAATCGAACATGAGTCTTAATTTTTACAATTTCATTTGGCAAGGTGATATTTTTACACATACAATCGGTAAAATGGCGATGGGTGTATAAAACATCAGCCTCAATATCATAAATTTATTACTTTATTAAAAATTCACTCTTTAAAAAGCTATCGTTAAACTTCAAATGACAGACCGGATAAATGATATCGCTTGGCAAGCTCACCTGGGTAGCGTTGCTGCGATTATTCAAGTATTGAACCAAAAATTAGCCAATTCTGGTGTCAGAACCAGAGCTATCTTTGCTGATGGAGTCTTACAACTTCTTTGTGAGGCACGATCAGTCGATAAACTTGAACAATCAACTCTAGTCAAGCAAATCCAGCAAATTCTCGAATCAATCGCACCGCGTAACATTCGCCGAGTTAACATCAACAGTCGAATTGTTCAAGAACAGCAATTGCTATGGTTAGAGGAAATTACCCGCGCTCCGGAAAATAATTTACTTTGGTCAGAGGAAATTAATTTAGCTCAACCAACAATAATACAGCAAGTAATTCAAGATTTCCAAGAGCGTAAAATCGAACAAGCAAAGCCAAATTTACCCAAGTCTCAATATTCTAGTGCTTTAGTAGTTATTAACAAAAATAAGCGCAAAAAATCCCTTAGTGGACGGATGCTCGATACAGTGGGTTTATGCTTATTTTTATTTGTCCTTGGTTGGAGTGCTTATGTTTGGTTAGGTGGTAGATCAAATTTAACGCCACAACAAGTGCTTAAATCTTTATCACCAGCGGTAAAATCGAACGAGCCAGCTTCGACTAACCAAGAACCAGAAATACCACCTCTTTTGCCTATACCAAGTGATTCTATCCAAGATGAAGATTTGTTTGCAGCAGCCGTGAGAATTGCCAATCAAGCTTCTACAATCGGTAAAAATGCTCAAACATCAATTCAATGGTTGGATCTAGCTGCTAGGTGGCAAAGAGCCTCTGATTTAATGAGTAAAGTACCATCCAATCATAGTCGCTACAAAGAAGCTCAGATTCGGACTAAGTTGTATCGAGAATATAGTGAAGCAGCGCAGAAAGAGGCAGATAACAGTAAAAAAAGTCACTCATTCGGGAGTTAAGAGTTAGGAAAAGCGGTAGAGACGTTTTGGACCGAACGTCTGTACGGGAGTGAGGAGTCAGAAAAACTGCACCCGTAAATAGATGGAATTTGGTGAAAGTGAAAAATTATTTATTTTAGGCGATCGCGCACCTCTTATCACGAGGCTTTAAACCAATAGTCATCTACAGCGGGCGCATAGCTGACGGGCGTGAATCTTTCTTCGTAAATCTTACCAGACTGACGAACTCAAAAATTAATTTCCCCAACTACTTGACACTGTATACTACATATACTACATTGTGAATACAAGCTGATGTAGAAAAAGGAGTAAGCTTTTAGGAGTATTTGTATTGAATCTCAAAACCAAAACTTCATGTGGCAAGTAGCTCAATAGTAGAGCGCCAATTTTATCCGTAAGGGTCGAAGAATAAAGGGTTATCGTGAAAGTGTCTCCCTTAGTTCGCCGGAAATGCGCTCTTCAAATCCCGCCTTGCTACACCAAATTAATTAGAAATACAAAACGTGCGAATTTTCATGTGGTGGGTAGCCAAGTGGTAAGGCGCTAAACATCCTTGTTCACAACTTGCCTGAAAAGGACGACGAATTGAGGGTTATCGTATAAAAACGAGCATTCGCGCTCTTCAAATCCCGCCCCACTACACCAATTAATTTTAGATTTGAGATTAAATCTAAAATCCTTGGCTCCAAAATTTTTTATGTGGTAAGTAGCTTAATAGTAAAGCGCCAATTTTGCCCAAAAGGGACGGAAGAAATGAGGGTTATCGCTTTTAACGATCTATCCCCTTAATTCGCCGGAGATGCGGGTGCAAATCCCGCCTTGCTACACCAAATAATTCAAAATAAAAAATGCAAAATTTTGCATTTTCAACTCTTAACTCTTAACTCCTAACTTCTAACTTTATATGTGGCGGGTAGCTCAGTTAGGTAGAGCGCCGAAAACATCCTTTTTCACAACTTGCTTGAAAGAGCCGAAGAATGAGGGTTATCGCATCTTAAGCCGGATGTCGCAGGTTCAAGTCCTGCTCCGCCACCTTTCATTTTGCCCGTAAGGGCTGGGAGATGAAGTCATGAATTATAAATTCTTTACAAAAAAGAAAACAGGTACACCACAATCTCAGCCTATTCCCGGACGGGAAGCAGAGATGATTCAGGGACGTAGTGGTGGATTCATGTTTGATGCTGGCATTTGGCAGATGTTGCGTCGCTGTTTGCTGGTTGGCACGGCACAAAGCACTTATTATGCCGGAAAGCAGGAATTAACAGAGGATTTTGTCGCGGTTTTGAAGCAGGCGATCGCTTCCAATCCCCGCCGCGTTGCCGAAGAAATCTTGTATGCTAGCGATGGACGCGCCATTAACAACAGTGCGCCTATCCTTGCATTAGTGCTGCTGTCGATGGGTGAAACACCAGAAGCCAAAAAAGCTTTTATGGAAATCTTTCCCCAAGTTGTTCGCACCGGTAGCCACTTCTACGAATGGTTGAGTTACACTAAATCCCTGCGGGGATTTGGCAAGGTGGTACGCGAAGCTGGTAAAAATTGGCTATCTCGTGAAGATGTGAAAGGCTTGGCTTATCAGCTTTTGAAATATCAACAGCGTCAAGGCTTCACCAATCGAGATGCATTAAGGTTGTTTCATGTCAAGCCACCTACAGAAGATCATCGGCAATTATTTGAGTGGGTGGTTAAAGGTTGGGAAGAAATGCCAGGGGAAATTCCTTCGCAGGCGATCGCGCAGATTTGGTGGTATGAATGGCTAAAGCGGAATCCCACCCAAACCCATGAAGCGATTACTCAAGGACGCTTAACCCACGAAATGGCTGCACCTGTGGGCAAAATGGATAAAGCTGCTTGGCAGCTACTTTTCTCTGAAATGCCAATTGGGGCAATGTTGCGTAACCTCGGTTCATTAACAGAACTGGGTGTTTTGCATTCCTCAGAAAGTGCGAATTTACAGCGCGTGGAAGCAGTTCTCAACAACAAAGAACATCTGCGTCAAGGACGCATCCATCCGATTGATGTTTTGAAAGCCTTGAAAACTTATCAATCTGGGGGAAAATTAGGACGCAGCCAAAAGACTTGGAACCCAGTTTCTCGGATTGTAGACATCTTAGAAAAGGCAGTTGAATTGTCTTTTGATGTGGTGGAACCTACAAATAAAGTCTTCATGCACGCCGTTGACGTTTCTGGTTCAATGGGTGGTATGGTTGCGGATATGGGGCTGACTTGCTGTGAAATTGCCACAACAATGGCTTTGGTGACAGCAAAAGCTGAGAAAAACTACATGATTCGCGGCTTTGCTACCGACTTCCGCGACTTGGGTATTACTGCCAAAGATAGTTTTGGTTCGGCTGTTCGCAAAGCTAGCAATCAAAACTTCGGCGGAACAGATGCATCTGTAGCCTATGACTGGATGATTAAGAATAAGTTTAAAGCAGATGTCGTTTGCTTTTGGACAGATTCAGAATCATGGGCTGGTTACAAGCATCCCAGTCAAGCGCTGACTAAGTATCGGCTTCATGTGAATCCCGATGTCAAAGCAGTGTATGTCACCCTGACACCTTACCAGATTACCTTGGTAGATCCAAAAGATCCGCTTTCCTGGGATTTAGGCGGATTCGATCCGGGAATTCCTCGGATTATTCAGATGTTAGCTACGGGTGAATTGTAATGGGGCATTGGGCATGGGGCATTGGGCATTGGGCATTGGGCATTGGGTGAAAAGACCCCACTCCTACTGCTCCCCTGCTCCCCCTGCTCCCCCTGCTCCCCCTGCTTCCCCAACCTCAGTCTTGGCGGGTTTTCCTGGTTCACAACTTACCTGAAAAGGACGAAGAACTTAGGGTTATCGGTTAAAATCTCCACCATTGTGGGGATCAGCGGGTTCAATTCCCGCACCCGCCGTTATTTTATGATAAATATAAAGTTGCTCGAAGGCGATGCGGAAGCCGCCACTTCGCGATCGCATACATTAAATTGCGATGTGCGACTATACAAACAAAGCTTTCTCGGTAAGCGATGATGCTATTCTATCGTTGCTAAAATAATTGCAGTGGTGGCGATCGGCATAATATGTCAGCCAAAGATAGATTTCACGACGCTGTAAAAATCGCACTTGAAAAAGATGGGTGGACGATAACCGATGATCCACTAAGGATTCCTATTGATCGTCTGACTAATATGTTCATTGATCTAGCCGCAGAAAAACTAATTGTGGCAAACAGAGAAGGACAGAAAATTGCTGTTGAAGTCAAAAGTTTTTTAAGCCCTTCTACAATGTCAGATTTTCATACAGCGTTAGGACAATTTATCAATTATCGTTATGCTTTAGAAGAGCATGAGCCTGAACGTGTTCTATATTTAGCAGTACCAGCAACCACTTATGAAGAATTTTTTACTACTCGTTTTATTAAATTTGTAACTCAACGCAGTCAAATCAATCTACTTATCTTCGATCCAGCCAAGGAGGAGATTATACAATGGCAAAATTAGAAGAATATCGTGAGTATATTCAACAAGTATTAACAAACTACGCCCAGCGTCGAACATCCCATAACAAAGATGATGAATTGGAGATGCAGACCGTCTTTGATACAGTGCGTGACCATTATCAGTTAATCTATGTTGGTTGGGACAAAGGAAAGCGGGTTTTTGGTCCGGTGATGCATCTTGATATTAAGAATGATAAAATTTGGATTCAGTGGAATGGTACTGAAGATGACATCGCGGCAGAATTAGTGGAAATGGGTGTAGCTAAGGAAGATATTGTATTAGGGTTTCATACGCCGTATATGCGATCCTTTACAGATTTTGCGGTGGGGTGATTTTAGGCGATGTCTGGCGACAAGAAGCAGAGCTTCTACGCACTTTTTTAAAGTTCTTTCAAACCTACTTCTACTGCCATAACACTTGGTCGGCAGTTGTATACTAAAAATAGATTACGTTTTCGCTCTCTAAGGTAGTCAGTGTGCCAGCAAGAGACATCTATCACGATAATTTCAAAAATGCACTTATCAAGGATGGTTGGATAATTACCCATGACCCTTATATGCTTAAATGGGGTTTAAAAGATTTATACATTGATTTAGGCGCACAGAAACTTTTAGCAGCAGAAAAGCAAGAGCAAAAAATTGCCGTTGAAATTAAAAGTTTTGTTAGTCCATCCGAAGTTGAAGATTTAAAGAACGCTTTGGGTCAGTTTATTCTTTATAATGATATCCTTGCTCGTACTGAACCAGATCGCAAGCTTTATCTGGGCATCCGTGAAGCAGTATTTATAGATATTTTTGAAGAGCCAATCGGTAAAATATTACTTGAAAACGAACGTGTCAGATTAATTACATTTGACTCAGAACAGGAGGTAATTATTAGATGGATGTTTTAGATAAATATCGGCAAATTGTTCAAAACATTTTAGCAACCTATGTTGATATCAAGTATGCTAATGGAGACATCCATAACGAAACAATTTTTGACCAGGGAATGGATAGATATTTAGTGATGTCATTAGGATGGCAAAGAGTAAAACGAATTCATGGTTGTTTAATCCACATCGATATTATTGATGGGAAAGTGTGGATTCAACGCGATGGAACTGAATATGGTATTGCTAATGAACTAGTGGATGCGGGTATTCCCAAAGAACATATTGTACTTGGGTTTCATGAACCAAACGTGCGACAGCATACGGGGTTTGCTGTCCTGTGATCACTTTTTAAAGAGGAGTGCAATTACTCTAACTCTGTAATTATCCTTTAGTGAATTTCATCCCAAGGTAAGAATAACTCGTCTTCAATGATTGTTCTGACGTTTTCCGAAGAGTTGTTCAGGCAATCTACTAATAATAAGCAAGCTTCGTGATATTGTCTTAGTAATTCCTCTTGCTCTTCACTAAATATTTTTATTAGCTTTGTACTATGCAAAGCATAATGCAGATTACGCTCATAAATTGCTTTTAGCATATTATTGAGCCAAACCAAATAATTTTGTTGCCACAAGTTTTGTCGTAGCTCATGTTCCATCGTTGGTTCAGGTAATAAATATTTTGTATTTTGCAACAAATTCTTGAGTTCTGAATCATAAACATTATTAATGATGTTGACATCAAAATATTTTGAATAGTCTATTTCAACAACTTCGTCTTTAATGAATAAAGGAGTAAATGAAAGACTAGAGATAAGTGCCCTATCTAACTTAAGAGGCTTGTCAATAAAATACCCAGGAAAGTCTTTTGGAGATTTAAGCCCTAGTAAACCCAGAAGAAAATTTCTGTAAATAGTAAAAGGAAAACCAGTTTCAAAATAATAAGCTCGGAGTATGGCTGGTTTGTAATCTGTCTCTAATTCAGTTGACACTGAAAGGGATTTTTGGTTTACCCAGGTCAAAAAATGTTGCAATTTTTCATCTGTGGCTAAAGTTTTATCAATCTCTTTCTTCATTGACAATAGTAGCTCATCGTTTAATTCTTCATTTAATCGCAACCTGGATATAGCTTCTGATCGAATTACTGGATGCAACCAATATCGTATTTTTCCAAAACTGTCTTTTTGGGATTCTACTAAAAAACGATCTTGCAAAGTTTTAATAACCTTCCTACGCTTTTCCTCTGGTACATCCCAAAGCAAACAGATAAGAGCAACGCTTGGTACTTGAGAATATTGTTGATAGCGGTAGATTCCCAAACGGCAGAGGAGTTTATAAGCTTCAGTATCAGTTTGTTTTAAACGTTTGAACTGACTTGAAACTAAATCTTCTAAGTCTGTTTCGATTAACAAATCTTCTTTATTTTCTTGCCAATACGCTTCTAAATCACCTTCGTAAGGTTCTTGCTTAATTGCACCAGAAAGGATTTGCATAGCTTTGGTATTGCCTCCATAGGCTGTGTGCATATCAATGAAAGCTGGAGAATTAGTCTTAATATTTTGGCTACAAAGAAAATCTTGCCATGCTTCTTGATCTAATCCTGACAATTGGTAAGCTTCAACTGTTACTTTAGATTCTTTTAGAGGCTCACGGCTTGTAATTAGCGTGACAGAGTGAACATCGGGATTAGCCAAAACTCTAAGCAATTCAAGATAGCGACGATGATCTGCCATGAACTTGCCTTGTCCATTCAAAGCAGATTCAAAGTTATCGATTAAAACGCATTTTTTTTTTGTTTTTAGCTTGTCCTTAAGTTTCTCTAGCATTGTGCCAAACTCCGGCTCTATCTCATCCTTAAAGTCTGGGTATAGCCAGTTTTTAAGTTTTTGTTCTACAGGAGTAATATCCTCCGGTTGGATTGGTAACTCTATTTCCCAAGATTGTAAGCCTAGTTTTTTGATAAATCTATGAGCTAGTGTTGTTTTGCCAACACCCCCTTTACCATAAATACCAATGACTTTTGCACCTTTGCTCACTAAATTTTCGAGGTGCGCGATCGCCTCCTCACGCCCGACAAAACCAGCATTCCTGGATGTTGTCTGTTGAAGTTGCTCTGTTTCAGGTTCACTGGCTGGTATATCAACTATCTCTTGCCAATCTAAACCTAGCCTTGTGCAAATTTCTTCAAAATTCAGCCGATCAACTGGTATCAACCGAAAGAAATTCGTAATTGTTGAGCGAGATAGTCCTAATTCTCGTGCTAAAGCAGCCTGATTTAAGCTGTTGCGGGTCAAAGCTTGTTTTGCTTGTTCGATGCCTCTTGGAGATGCTTTAAGCGATCGCCCGTTCATAGTCTAACTACGCAACTTTTAATCATCTTAACTGAATTAATCAAAAGTCATACACACTCATACGCAAAGTCAGACACCTCGGAAAGCTTACTCAAACTAAATCTCAGACACGCGCCCTCGAAGCTAGTTGATGTAGTGATTCACCTTTTACAACTTATGAAATCTACATACATCAACGGACGATGCTACTACCAAGGCGAAAATGGCGTTCTTCTTCCTGCTGTCACAACAGTATTAAAAGCAACACAGCCACAAGAATCTCTAGCTGCCTTATCTTATTGGCGTAAAAAGGTTGGCGAAGCACAAGCAAATCAAATTGCAGCCAACAGCCGTCGCCGAGGAAACGCTCTACACCAATTGATTAAACAACACTTTCAAGGCGATTCACCCAAACCTGACAACAGCCAGATTCAGCCTTACTGGGATAGAATTCAATCTGTGCTTAACAAACTTAGTGATATTCAACTGGTTGAGCAAGCTGTGCCTAACTATAAGGAAAGTTACGCAGGTAAAGTTGATTTAGTTGCACGTTATAAAGGGATTCCACACATTATTGAGTGGACAACATCTGAAGATGCAAAACTTCAAGTTAACAGACTTTATGACAAGCCTTTGCAGTTAGTTGCATATGGTGGTGCAATTAACCGATATTATAGCGATCGCCTATTTACCAGCAAGATTCATCAAGCTTTAATTATCGTAGCTTTACCAGGTGAAGAAGCTGAAATTTTTGAATTTGACCGTGCGAACCTCATTTATTACTGGAAACAATGGCTTTCTCGGCTCAAATTTTTCTACACTGTAGCGGTTGCGTAGAAAAGCGATCGCCAATATCAAAAATCTTTAAAGCCCACGAAGGTGGGCTTCGTTTGTATAGCCCCACCCTTCTAGGGTGAGGGCGCCTAAATTCTCAACGACACAAAACAACATAACTTAAGTAAACAATTGCCCTAAAAAAGCGATGATTGGTTTCCAAAAAATACCAGTCAACACATAAGGAGCATATCGCAACAACGGCAATTTAGGCTCCTTCGACTGCCTGATTGGTAAACACTCTAACAAAAATGGCACTATACAAGTAAGTCCGTAAGCAGTTGCTAAAGCTGTACTAAATTTCGGAGTCTCACCGGGTATCGGGCTATAAAAAATACCCAATAAGATGAAACAAATCATCAAAAATTGCTCCCACATAAACCAAGATTGAGGCGATAAAAAATAAACTATCCTGGGAAAGCCTCTATCTATTTTTTGTCGCATTCCCAACAGTACAGCCCAAGTCGCAGCTCCAACCATACCATCATCTTTTAGCCCATACATTCTTTGAAAGCGTTTAACTCCTCTTTCAGTTTCCCTGCAAAAACAACCTGACGGATGTTTTTTAGAAAATCCCTCTTCCCTAAGAATAGTTTGCAGTTCCTTAGAGGCAAGTTCGCCTCAAATACTGATTTGGCTGGCATAACAAGCTTTTTTGATTGTTACAAAAATGTTATAAAAATGTTAATCTTTTGTATGTTATTATGTTTTAAATATAAATTATGCCTGCAAAATCATGTTATGATAGTCGTAATTAAAAATATATCTAAAATATATTGACTCGCTGTTATGTTTATTGTATGGTTGACATAACAGCAAAGACCCCCAGTGCTTAAGGTTACGCTGGGGGTCTTCTGTTTATTCGCCAAGAACGTTTGCCGACGTTCATGAGGAATATTACTCATTTACAGCAGATTCAGGACTGCTATTTTTATCATGTCACAAAACTCAAATTCTAACAAGAACCCCCAGTCAGGGGTTAGTTTTGCATTTCGCCTATCTGAAACTTTATTTGCTGTGCTTTTGACAGGAGGGGTTTCATTTGGAAGTGGGTTTGCTATTGCAAATAACCACAACCAAAGTGTAAATTGCTCTATTCAAAATACATCTGTTCCACAAGACTAATAAGATTGTCGGCTAGGTGCTTATTGCAGAGTATTGCTAGTACTTTGCAATAAGTATGCAGCTAAAACCGTAAAAAATTTTTACCGTAAATTTAATTTCTAGGCTATTGTGTACTATGTCAGGTCAGTCAGAGGGTTGGAATCTAGCTAAAAGTTGGAATCGCACGGTTTTGAAAGACTGGGAGATAGATCGGCTACTGACAGACTTGGAGGCTAGAACTCGAAAGCGTTACAGACAAAATACCCGGAAAGACTTATTACTTGGGTTATTGTGTGGATATGGAATCAAGAAGATAAGCAAAGATTTACATAAAGATAATGGTGTTGTCAGAGCTGGTCTTAGTAATATCTATCGAGATATTGAAACTTTGACCGAAGAGCCAAACTATAGCGTTAAATCTAGCAACCTTGTCTACGTTTTGGAGAGATATGGATATCGCAGAGGTTGCGCTGCATCTGTTGCAAATTACCGTTTGATTCCCAGTAATCTGCCAGCACCTACTTACACACAATTTGTTGGTCGCGAGTCAGAGATGGAAACGCTACTAGAACGGCTTTCTCCTCTTCATGCGGCTCATATGATTACGGTGCATGGTATTGGTGGTGTAGGTAAAACGGCACTGGTGTTAGAAGCTGCTCGTTTGTGCTTAAAAGCTAGTTGTGAAAATCTTGCTGACGCACCCAAATTTGAGGCGATTATTTTCATTTCAGCTAAACAACAGGAACTCGTCCCGAATAGAATTTTTCAGCGACAGCAGGGACAGCGTAACCTGCGTGGTATTTTTCGGGAAATTGCCAACACTTTAGACGATCCAACGATTATTCAGTCTCCCCCTTCGGAGCAATTTGATCGCGTGCGTCGGTGTCTCTCGAGACAGCGATCGCTTTTAATTGTAGACAACATGGAAACTATCGACGATCGAGATGAAGTCATAGAGTTTCTCTACAATCTGCCTGTTTGCGTCAAAGTTGTAATTACTACTCGCGAACGAATTGCTTTATTACCAATTAGTTTGCGAAACTTGCCCTTAAATGATGGTTTGCAATTAATACAGCAACAAGCTGAAGAAAAAAATATCACTCTCAACCAGCAAGATTCTCAAGACCTTTACGATCGCACTGGCGGAATTCCTCTAGCGATCGTTTATGCTTTAGGTCAAGTCTCTAGTGGCTATTCTCTCACATCAGTGTTAACACAGCTAGCTTTAGCTACAGGTGATGTAGCTCGTTTCTGTTTTGAGCAATCGGTGCAAGGAATCAAAAAACAGCCACCCCATCAATTATTAATGTCACTGGCAATTTTTCCTGACTCTCCCTTGCAAGCTGCTGTAGCTGAAGTTGCAGGATTGACAGCAGCGCCTGATTGTGTCAATGATGGCTTAGGACGTTTGCAGCAACTGTCTTTGATAACTCATAATCAAAAAACTGGGCGATATGAGATGCTTTCTCTCACTCGCGAGTATGCTTTAGCACAACTAGCTGTTGACCAAAATTTTGAGAAAGAAGCACGAATACGCTGGGTAAAATGGTATCTCGATTTTGCCCACACTTACGGCGGAGAAGATTGGGAAAAGTGGATACATTACAACAAGTTAGAGGAAGAACACGGAAATTTACGTGCGGTACTTTATTGGTGTAAAGACCAAGGTTATTATGAACAAGTTAGGGATTTATGGCTTTTATTAAATCACTATGCAAATCTTTACGCCGATTGGGATGAGCGTCTAGATTGGTTGCAATGGCTGATAGAAGAATCAAAACGACGTTGTGAATGGTCATCTTTTGTCAAAATCGTTATCCCCAAAAGCTGGGTGCTGATTCGAGAGGGGTCAGAGCAAAGTCTTTTTGAAGCAGAGGAAATTTTACAGCAAACGTGGATTTTACGCCACCATGCAGACTTGTGCGTTCAAGCTGATTTAGCCGAAAGTATCGTCAGGCTGCAAATCAGATACAAAAATTATGAAGATGCCCGTCACTGGCTGAATATAGAAGAAGACTTAGTGCATCAAGCACATTTAGATAAACACAAGCACATCCGTTATTTTATCCCCGTTCTCTACCACAGCGCCGAAATCTTGTATAAAGAAGGTAAATATCCCGAAGCCAAAATCCTTTTTCAACAGGTGATGCAAAGTGCAGAACAAATAAAGTGGCATCGGGTAATTAACTCGGCTCAAAACTGGCTGGCTGATATTGCCATTGTAGAAGGCGATCGCTTTACAGCTCAACAATTATTAATTCAAGGCTTGGCTGTAGCCCAAAGCCACAAAAATAAACGCCGTCTTGCCCGCTATCAACGCTCTCGCGCTTATTGGGAAAACAAATGGGGAAGTCCGGAAGAAGCTCGTAAATTAGCCAAACAAGCAATGGATAACTTCGAGCATCTAGGAATGACGCGAGATGCAGAAGAAATGCAATTATTACTTAATTCCCCATAATCAAATCTGCTGATTTCAAAATTAAATAACCCTATCTATAGGTAGGGGTGTTGTACTCACAATAATATGTCAACCGGAAGTTGCCAGCTTTGCCTTACACGAGTCAAGCTTCAAGTTGATACCTAGCAAGCAATAAAAATTTTCGCTCTTTTCGTTGCTAGAAAAAGCACAGAACAGTCTGATGCCTCAATTTGTCAAGTAGAAAGCACAGGAAACCATGACATTTGATTATGACCTCTTTGTAATTGGTGCCGGTCCAGGAGGACTAGCAGCAGCCAAAAAAGCAGCCGCGTTAGGTGTCCGCGTCGCCATCGCCGAACAAGAAGCCCTCGGTGGTACCTGTGTAAATCGCGGCTGTACTCCCAAAAAATTCATTGTCTACGCGGCTGATTTTGCCCTCCAAAATCAATCGGCACAAAGTTACGGCTGGAGTGACTGTCAATGGCACTTTGACTGGACACTATTTATTAAGTCAGTACACCAGAAACTTGAAGGTATTGAGCATTCTTTCCTTCAGCAGTTGCAAAAAGCGGGAATTGAATTAATTCACGGTCGTGCAACTTTCGTTGATGCTCATACCATCGAAATTGAAGGACGCAAAGTGACGGCTGACAAAATCTTAATTGCTGTCGGCGGACATCCAGTGCAACCGGATATTCCCGGTATAGAATACACTATCACTTCCCGCGAGATGTTTCACCTGCCTTATTTACCCAAACGCTTGGCGATTATTGGCGGTGGTTACATCGGTGTAGAATTTTCCAGCATGATGAACGCTTTCGGGTGCGAAGTCACGGTTATTGATACTGATGAAATGATTTTATCAGGCTTTGATGATGACATTCGCGCTGGCGTTCAAGAGGGTTTGAGCAAAAGGAAAATTCGCTTTATCAACAACAGCACTGCAAAAGAAATTAAATTCTCAGATGACGGTTTGCTGCTGACTACTAAAGGCGACAAAGAAGAAATCATCACAGCAGATACAATTTTAGTTGCTACAGGTCGCGCTCCAAATACCAAGAATCTCGATTTGGAAAAAGCCTCAGTTGAACTTGGGGAAAAAGGAGAAATCAAAGTTGATGAATACAGCCGCACCAATCAAGAAAATATTTTTGCTGTGGGTGACTGCACTAACCGCGTGCAATTAACGCCAGTTGCAATAACTGAAGCTACTGATTTTGTCAATTCAGTTTTTGGCAAAAAGCCGCAAAAACCAAGTTATGATTTTGTCCCTTCCGCCGTTTTTGCCCGTCCAGAAGGGGCAAGTGTCGGCATGTCAGAAGCAAAAGCGCGGGAAAAATTCGGTAAATCTGTAAAATGCTATCGCAGCAAATTCCAACCGCTATTTTATCAACTGACCGAACAAGATGAACAAGCAACTATTAAATTAGTAGTTGAGGGCGAGTCTGAGAAAGTTTTAGGCGCTCATATGGTGGGTGAACACGCAGCCGATATAATTCAAAGTCTCGCGGTTGCCATTCGCAAAGGTATCACCAAACAAGATTTGGATGACACAATTGGTATTCATCCCACGACAGCCGAAGAGTTTTTGACATTAGATTGAACTGGGGACTAGGGTTGTGTTTTCGCTCCTGCCCGACACCCGCGCATAGTGCGGCTATACTAACGCTCGTCCGCGCAGGCAAACTAAGAAAAAAGGGTTTTTAGCCTACCTTCGTAGGCTTTGTTCGTATAGCCTCAGGCTTCCAGCCTGAAGGCTTTTGGGGTTTGAAAACACGCCCTAGGGTTGTGTTGTCCTTTTAAGCTTTTCTACAGTTCAACAGTTGGTTAGAATAGCAAATGCGAAAATCTGCATCTGTACTTCTACCCAAAAAGCTCGAAGTTCCGAGTTCAGAACACGAACTTTCGAGTTCCGAACACGAAGTTTCAAGTTCCGAACACGAAGTTTCAAGTTCCGAACACGAACTTCCGAGTTCCGAACACGAAGTTTCAAGTTCCGAACACGAAGTTTCAAGTTCCGAACACGAACTTCCGAGTTCCGAACATCAACTTCCGAGTTCCGAACACGAACTTCCGAGTTCCAAACACGAAGTTTCGAGTTCCAAGCTTGAAACAATATATTCCTTGTTCGTAGTGAGCGGTTTACCGCTCAATTGCAACTACTTTAAGCGGCTCAAGCCCTTACTACATTTAAGAGTTACAGAAAATTAACAAAAGCGATCGCCCACCATCAATCTAGGGGCGGAAATCTCAGCTTACAGCAACAGATGAATTTTGTTTCAATAGTTATAGAGAAACAATTAGCGAAGCTGTCCTATTTGCAGGGAAGATAATTATTATGACGTATGATTACGATTTGTTTGTCATTGGTGCTGGTTCTGGTGGTTTAGCAGCTTCCAAGCGGGCAGCTAGCTACGGTGCAAAAGTGGCGATCGCTGAAAATGATTTAGTCGGTGGTACTTGTGTGATTCGCGGGTGTGTTCCCAAAAAACTCATGGTTTACGGCTCTCACTTTCCCGCATTATTTCATGATGCCGCAGGTTATGGCTGGAAAGTCGGTGAAGCCGAGTTGGATTGGCAACATTTCATTACTTCTATAGATAAAGAAGTCCGCAGGCTATCGCAACTGCATATCGGTTTTCTAGAAAGAGCTGGCGTCGATCTCATTCCCGCTCGTGCTAGTTTAGTAGATCCGCACACCGTAGAAGTTGATGGACGCAAAGTTACAGCAGAGAAAATTTTAATTGCTGTCGGTGGGCGTCCGGTTAAACCAGATTTACCTGGTATGGAATATGGCATAACTTCCAATGAAATTTTTCACCTGAAACAGCAACCGAAGCACATCGTCATTATTGGCGCGGGTTACATCGGCACAGAATTTGCTTGCATCATGCGTGGTCTGGGTTCCGAGGTGACACAGATTACTAGAGGTGACAAAATTTTGAAAGGTTTTGATGAAGACATCCGCAGCGGAATTGAAGAGGGAATGACGAATCACGGCATTCGCTTGATTAAGAAGAATGTAGTCGAAACAGTTGAGAAAGTGCCGTCAGGAATAAAGCTGACTTTATCACAAGCAGACCAAGAACCGATAATTGCCGATGTGTTTTTAATCGCCACCGGTCGGATGCCGAATGTCGAAGGATTGGGTTTAGAAAATGCCGGAGTGAATCTTGTTGAAGGTAACATCGAAGGACCCGGATACAGCAATATGATGGCGATCGCTGTCAATGAATTTAGTCAAACTTCCCAAGAAAATATCTTTGCCGTCGGTGATGTCACTGACAGAATTAACTTAACTCCGGTAGCAATTGGTGAAGGTCGCGCTTTTGCTGATAGTGAATTTGGCAACAACCGCCGTTTATTTAGCCACGAAACTGTTCCTACAGCCGTATTTTCCAACCCAGAAGCAGCGACAGTCGGTTTAACCGAAGCCGAAGCACACGAGAAATACGGAGATGCAGTCAAAGTATATCGTACACGCTTCCGTCCGTTGTTTCATAGTTTAACGGGCGCTCAAGAAAAAACCATGATGAAGTTGGTAGTCGATGGCAACACCGACAAAGTATTAGGCGCTCACATGGTCGGAGAAAGCGCAGGTGAGATAATTCAAGGTGTAGCGATCGCCGTCAAAATGGGTGCAACCAAAAAAGATTTTGATGCCACCGTCGGTATCCATCCCTCATCCGCAGAAGAATTCGTCACCATGCGGTAATTAAAGTTAGGAGTTATGAGGAGCAAAGTTATGAGTTATGAGTTATGAGTTATAAATTTTAACTTTTCACTCTTAACTCCCCACTCCCCCACTCTCCCACTCTTCCACTCCCCACTCCCCATTCCCTATTTGCATTACATCTACCTCCACGGCTTTGCTTCGAGTCCAAATTCTGCCAAAGCGCGGGATATAAGTTCGCGCTTTGCCCAAATTCAGACTCCTTTAAAAATTCCCGATTTGAATTTGGACGATTTTTCTCATCTGACAATCACGCGGCAGCTGAAACAAGTTGCTGCTGAATTTCCCTTAAATGGTGCTGAGGTGACTTTGATCGGTTCGAGTTTGGGTGGTTTAAGCGCAGCTCATTTAGGACAACAATATTTACAAGTGCAGCGTCTGGTTTTGTTGGCGCCTGCTTTTGGATTTTTATCTCATTGGTTGCCAAAGTTGGGAGATGAAAAGTTGCAGCGTTGGCAACAAGAAAGATATTTAGAAGTTTACCACTATGGTGAAAAGCGATCGCTTCCCCTTGATTACGAATTCGTTACAGACGCGCATCAATATCAAGAAAAAAACCTGCAACGTCCCATCCCTACCCTAATTTTGCATGGAAAAGAGGATGAAGTTATCCCGATTCAAGCTAGCCGCGACTTTGCAATTTTACGTCCTTGGGTAGAATTAATTGAACTTGACAGCGATCACGCTTTAGGCAATGTCACCTCAGAAATTTGGCAAGCAATTAGATTGTTTTGTATATTGCCATAAAGCTGTAAAATATTAAGTTCTCACATAACCAATTTTCGTAAATCAGTAGTCCAAAGTTTTCACACCATTGACTTTTAACTTTTGTACAGATGCGAAATTTCGCGTCTCTACTGCTAACTCCTAACTAACTATGCTGCCTTTTATCCGTTCAGATTTAGCTAAATTTAGCGCTTACAAACCCCACCCCGGTAGTAGCACGGCAGAACCAGTTCCATTGCAGTTGGATCGGCTGGATACGAATGAAAGCCCTTATGATTTGCCACCTGAGTTAAAAGAAAAGCTTGCTTGGGAGTATCAGCAGATAATTGAAACGAACCGTTATCCTGATGGCGGACATGAGACACTGAAGAATGCGATCGCTCTCTATGTCAATGAATCAGCTAATGTCTTTTCATCTTTTTTCACTGCTGCGAATATTTCCGTTGGCAATGGTTCAGATGAACTAATTCGCTCAATTTTAATTGCCAGTTGTGTTGGGGGAGAAGGTTCGGTTTTAGTTGCTAATCCGACTTTCTCGATGTACGGGATTTTGGCGCAAACTTTGGGTATTCCCGTTGTGACGGTGGGTAGAAATGAAGCGAATTTTGAAATTGATTTACAAGCGGCTGATAAAGCTATAGAACAAACGCAAAATCCGCCGATTCGGGTGATTTTCGTAGTTCATCCTAATTCCCCCACTGCCAATGCTTTAACTGCGGCAGAATTAGCATGGTTAAGAAATTTGAGCGATCGTATTTTAGTAGTAATTGATGAAGCTTACTTTGAATTCAGTAAGGATACCTTAGCTAGCGAATTACCACAACGTCCTAACTGGATAATAATGCGGACATTTTCTAAAGCCTTCCGCTTGGCTGCTCATCGCGTTGGCTATTGTCTGGCTCAACCTGAGTTGATCGCTATTCTAGAAAAAGTGCGCTTACCTTACAACCTTCCCAGCGTTTCTATCGCTGCGGCGTTAATTGCTCTGCAAAACCGCCAACTGTTATTGAATTCAATTCCCCTTCAGCTCGTTGAACGAGCCAAACTTATCGAAGCTTTATCTCAATACCCAACATTACAAGTTGCCGAAAGCGCTGCTAACTTTGTTTACCTGCGACTAAAACCAAATGCTTTGAACCAAGAAGACGATTATTTAATAAATCTTACCCAAAAGCTGAGAACTGCCGGCACTCTTGTGCGACACATCAGTGGAGGATTGCGAATTACAGTAGGAACCCCAGAGGAAAACCTCCGCACGCTGAGTCGCCTACAAACTGCTTTAACAAATCTTTAATATTAACAACCAGCTTTCAAAAAGGGGAAAGGGGAAAGGGGAAAGGGGAAAGGGAAGAAAAATTTTTAATACGTGCTGGGAAAGCGCAGTTTATGTTGGCTAGTTAATTAAATCGGGTATACTCATCGCTGCCCAAACGCCGTACTATTCCCACTGTTTGTGGCAGCACACCTACCAAAAGAGCAAAGGCAATATCAGGCAACTTATCCACCGTTTCTGGTGGAAAGTATTGCTCAAATTGATCGAGAATCTTTTGGACTCGTTGCTGTGGCAGTGGGTTTTCTGTAATTTGCTTGATTAACCGAATCCACTGGCGTCTAATCAAGTAAGCTTTCTGACGCTCGTCATAAGAGTCGAGAGTCAATAGCTGCAAATTACCTATCGGCAATAAATTTTGACAATCGCGATCGTAATCACCTCCCACTGCTGCGCCGGGTCCTGCAAATTCTGCATGGTAGCGTTTGAATAGTATTAACCCATTTCGCCGACGACTGTTAACGATAAAGACCTTTCCACTATGCAGCTGTGTGAGGATATCCGAGCCTGGAGATTGCTCAGTTCCATCAGGCATGACAATATAGTCAAGGAAACTAGTTTCAGGGTAACAAGTTGATACCATAGCAGTTTGATAGCGCTGGCGCTTTTCGCTATCCATATTTTTTAAAAGCTTCAAAGAATTTGGTAGTAGTCTGCACTTCAACACTTAACTTGATTTAAATCAAAATGATTGGTTTTATCTTAATTATCAAGACTTTTTGCTTTATTTAACTAAGATAAAATTAAATGGACTTTTTTCAGCAATTAAGTAATCATATTTTATGAGATTTAACTGACTTTGTCTTGATTTAAAGGAGTTGTTTTTTTAAAGTTTTTATAAAGATGAATATCTCAAATGCAAAGTTATTATGAGGAATTTAAACTTCTTTCTCGTATTTTTACTGATATGACAATCACAATCACTTTATTTGTATTGAAATAAAATTATATTTTAATATTTGGATATCTCAAATTCATATCATATAAATAAGCTAAATATTACATGATTATTGAATTTTTATTAATTAGTATATTTCGGAAAAAACTATAAGAGTGATGCATAAAAATAAAGCGTTTTCTCCGTATGATTACTACCACTTAGGTACACTCCTCGATCGCCTAGCGCGTCTTGATAGCGCGACGGTTCGACGGACAGAATCCTCAACAAACGTACACGTCGCCCAGTTGTGCTTTGCACAAATGCCTATGGCAAAGCAACGAGAAAGGCATTTTTTCAAAAATGCCTCGGCAGTATACGGACGATCGCGCTTATAAACCCGATTCGGCACTGAGAGTGTTCGCCGTGTCGATGTGGCATCACAATACGTATAAGCACGTATGCACGTATAAGCATTTATTTCTTCTTTCTTGGCGTTCGCGGAGCGTGTCGCAGACAAGCGCCTCTTTCTTTGGGAGAAGGGGAGATGCGTTGCGCGTTGGTATTATGCGATCAGAAAAATTATTCCTTTTAATTGTCACAAAGTACATATGTGAATGACAAAATCTTTGATAAATTAATATTTTGTAAACTTAATTAATAACTATTTATTTATGCATAAAGAAACGAAAAGATATAATTTATTGTAAAAATGAAGCATTCAGAAAATATCCCTCTCTATTGCCAGAATGCGAACAGCAAGTTACTTGGCGACGCACTCCTGGCGATGCGTCAAGCGGTTGTTCGCATTCAAAGAGTGCGATCGCTCACTGACAATTTACAAAACTGAAAAATTTAGATAGTCTCAGAATGTGGCAAGTACTTGTGCAAGAATATCTGTCGGGAGCGCCCCAGAAAAAAGGTATTCCAATAAGATTCGACTTGATGCACCTGATATCCCGCCTTAAAATAAAGCTGCCGTGCCTGATGGTTATTTTCCAAAACGTGGAGGTATAAGTCTTTAAAACCCCACAACAGGGCAACTTTTTCACAAGCTTTAAGCAACTCCGACGCAGCACCCAGCCGACGATATTTTGGGTGAACAGCTAAATTAGACAAATAAGGAAAACTCTTGCCAACAGCCGTCCAAGAATCACCAAAACGCACACCGAGTTCTACAGTTCCAACTAAGTTATCAGTTGTAGCAGTAGTATCAACGGCAACTAAACAAACGTGATGGGGCGTGCTTGATGCTAAACGATGCCTTAAGTCTTCGTAAATACCCAAACGTAGCAACGGGAAAGCCCATCCCCACATACCATTTGGGGAATGAAAACTTTCGGTAATGATTTCGGCAACATTAGTCAAATCAGCAGGGGTAGCCGCACGAATTTGGAATTGGTTAAAAGGTTGATCGGCGGCAAATACTTGCAGTTGGTGGGATGGGTGAAAAAACCAGGGTGTCGTCAAAGCTAATTTAGTATTGATTTTATTCTGTGGAAAATCTTATATAATATCCCAAAACATCGTCAAATCAGGAACAATAGCGTTTTTCTATTAAGCATTTAACGCACAACGCGCTCGTATTTGAATTTTGGCGCTTTATATGAGGAATTCAGTGTATCCCCAAATTCATTTTATTTGGTGCGATCGCTCTTCGTTGTGTACTTCTACAAAACTTGACAGCAATGCAATTGCGGTTGAAAAGTGAAGCAAAGCTTTGCGTCATAGGGACGCGGTAGCCAATTAAAATGGCAAAAAACCAGTTTGTCAGGACTTTATGCTTCATTTGAAGAAGCTGCATTCGCATCTATCTAAATAAAGGTTTAAACATTCCCAGCAAAGGTAAAAGCATAAAAACCATAGAAATAAGCTTTTTGGTCATATTCTGATGTGTGATTATTTTTGACAATAATATAACTCAATCATCCTAAACTGTGCTTGCAGTATCTGCCATCAATCCGTAGCAAGCGATCCGGATTAAAACTGAGCGCCATCTTTTTTGCTCAAATATTGACATCAAGATAATTTAGCATTTTATTATAGATGTATTTGTCTTCTCTAATAGTTAAGTTTTGTGAAAAAATAACTGGATTGGAAATCAACTTACTAGCGAAATTTTGATCTGATGTCAAGCCCAATTCAGGCTTTGGGTGTTTGACTAGAGGACGCTTACTTATACAATACAATCGCCCGCAATCGCCAAAAACTCGGTTTTTGCGTTCGTTATGGCAGGCGATCGCTCTTCGTGCCGCCAAGAGATTTTCGGAAAGTAGCGTTCGTTTAGCTTGAGAACGCGATCGCGAAATGATTGTTTTCTTAGTAACTAAGTTTCAACAATGGCGCGTATATTCCTAGTAATCTTCAATTTTCCTGCACTACCACCTGACTAATGGTTCTCATTGCTCAATTGTCAATCTTATACTTGTCTAATAGTATACTGAGGTTTGAAATATTATTCTTGTAATATTGCTGATACCATGACTGCCATAAATAAAATTAAGGCGCAAATGTTAGTGCAACTGTTGCGGGGGGAAAACTTAATATGCAGCTCCGACGTGGATTTTTAAGCCAGATTGGAGATCTGTATCGCGATAGAAGGTGAAGGGATTAGCAAGCAAATATGTATTCTGTAACAGTAATGACAACCAAATTGATTGGGGTGCATCAAAGCAAATGGCGATCGGCATCTTCTATTGAGGCGAATTACTGTGAGTAAACGCTTTAGAACGAAGCCGTCATGTAGCCAAACAGCCTATGGAGTCGAAATGTGCTATTACCTGACCGAACTATGCAGGGGAGCAGGGGGCGCTTCGGTGCAGGGGGAAGAAAGAGGATCATCAATATCGCGCCCGTCCCCTGCTCCCCTGCAATATGGTCGCAAGCCTCCGAATTTATTCGTGGAGCCTCCCCTTTTCTCCCCATCCCCCCTACTCATTTGTGGGGTTTCCCCGCAACTTCGAGCCCCCTTCCCCTCTGCCTCTGAAGTGACTCAGAAACATTCTCAAGAGATCGGATTATTCTTTAACCGACTGCCGTTGCAGCAGGAAAGCGGTGCATGAAATCCCAATCAAACAGTAAGCCGAAAATTTTGGTTGTCGATGACGAACCAGACAACCTTGACTTGCTTTACCGCACCTTCTATCGCGACTATAAGGTGCTTAAGGCATCTTCTGGTCCAGCGGCATTAGAACTGCTTCAGCAAGAAGGAGAAGTCTCCGTGATCATCTCCGATCAGCGGATGCCAATGATGAGCGGTACAGAATTTTTAAGCCTAACCGCGACTCAGTATCCAGATATCATCCGGATTATCTTAACTGGCTACACCGATGTCGAAGACCTGGTGGAAGCAATTAATGCTGGTAAAGTATTCAAATATGTCACCAAACCGTGGGAAGCAGAGGAACTCAAAGCAGTGGTACGCCAAGCTTTGGATACCCATAACGTCCTCAAAACCCGCACCCGCGAACTTACCCGCACCCTGCGTCAAGAATCGCTGCTGAACACCGTCACAAACACGATTCGCAGCGCCTTAGACTATCGGCAAATTCTGCAAGCAATTGTGGATACCGTCGGTCATATGCTGGAAGTGGATGTCTGCTTGTTGCGTCCTTTCCAAGATGGGCAGTTGGTGGATGAAAATTTTATTTACCAAAGAGGAGCTCAAGAGGACTTTTTGGAGATAGGGGGACGACTTGGGGACAAGGGAGACAAGGGAGATAAGGGAGACAAGGGAGACAAGGGAGACAAGGGAGACTATTCTTTCTCCCCATCCCCACGCCAGTCGCTACAACGGAGGGAACCTCCGCAACGCGCTGGCTCCCCTCTCCCCATCTCCCTCTCCCCCACTCCCCCCTTCCCCCACTCCCCCCATCCCCCTCTACTAGCGCAGACAGTATGGGAAATCCGGGAAGTGCAGGTGATTCATGATGTAGCAAAAGATGAGCGTATTCAGGGCGATACTGCCGAACTATTGAGTCGGGCTGCTGCTTTTGCTACAGCTAAAATTTGCTCTAGCTTGGTAGTTCCACTGATTTGCCGACAAGAACTTATGGCAGTGCTGGCGCTACATCAGTGCAAGCAGCCCCGTTTGTGGTCAACAGACGAGGTGCAGTTAGTGGTGATGGTGGCGGATCAGGCAGCTTTAGCTTTGTCTCAAGCTTATGCTTACGAGCAAGTGCGGGCTTTGGCGAAACGGGAATCGCTAATTAATACGATTACTAGTGCGATTCGCTCTAGCTTAGATCCTGAAGATATTTTTGCAGCGATCACCCAACAATTAGGACAAGCCTTGCAAGTCGATGGCTGTGTTTTGTCTTTGTGGACAGAGGAAGATGAGTATGTCAAATGTGTGGGTTTGTATGAAAGTTCTTACAGTTCAGAGGATTCTTTCAAACTAGATCATCCTTGGGAAACAGGTAGTCATAATTACATAGACAATCAGGAATTCCCTCAATCTCAGTCACCGATTCAGGGAAATCCAATTCTGCAAGAAATGTTGCGGACACAAGAACCGGTGGTAATTACGGATATGAGCCAATGTCCGCCAGAAATCAAGGGGTTTGATTTGCCCTTAAGAGGAAAAGCACGATCGCTCATGGTGGTTCCTTTATTGGCTGATGGCAAAAGCATCGGTAGTATTACTCTGCGTCAAGATAGCAGATCGCGCAAGTGGCAGGCTACAGAAATTGAGTTAGCAAAAGCAGTCGCAGCTCAAGCGGCGATCGCTGTACAGCAGTCACATTTATACCAAAAAACTCGCGAACAAGCTGAACGCTTGCTGCAATTAGACAAACAAAAAACCGAATTTTTCCAAAATATTTCTCACGAGTTCCGCACGCCTATAACCTTAATTCAAGGACCCCTAGAATCAGCGGTAGCGACAAAAGAAGGATTATCATACGCCCAAAGTGCGATCGCCTTACGCAACTCAAGACGCTTGCTAAGACTGGTAAATCAACTACTCGATTTGCAACGTCTGGATGCTGGAAGAATGCAGCCTAGTTTCCGTCCCTGCGATTTAGTTGAATTTGTCAACCAAATTGTCGAATCGTTTCGCCCCTATTGCGAGAAAAAGGGACTGAATCTGATTACCGAACTAGAAGCATCTCCTAAAGTATATTTGGATATGGAAAAATTCGACAAAGTGGTTTATAATCTGCTGTCGAATGCCATGAAATTTACAGACATAGGTGGTAGTATTACTGTGAGATTGCAATCTCAAGGCGATCGCTGTAGATTGCAAGTACAAGATACGGGAATTGGCATTGTTAAAGAACAAATTCCCCACTTATTTGAACGCTTTCGCCAAGCTGAAGGAACTGAAAATCGCTCTTATGAAGGTAGCGGCTTAGGTTTGGCTTTAGTTAAAGAACTCGTGGAAATGCACGGCGGTAAAGTCACTGTAGAATCAGTTTACGGCAAAGGTACTACCTTTAGCTTATGGCTAATCGCCGGAGGCGCTCATCTACCTAAAGAACAGTTGCTAGAAGCGCCTTGTGAATTGAACATCAGCCGCGCTAACGTTGAATTAGCTGATTTAGAATTACAATCAATAGAAGAATTTGAAAGTATTAAAAAAGACTTATTAAATAGTGTTAACACCCAAGAAAATGAACTGAAAATTGGCGAATCAATTTTGGTCGTAGACGACAACCCAGATTTGCGGACTTATGTATCAGAAATTCTCCGCGCCAACGGCTATCGAGTGCATACAGCGCGTAACGGTTCCGAAGGATTCCTGATGGCTAAGGAAATAATACCACGCCTGATTGTCAGCGACTTGATGATGCCTTTGGTGTCAGGTATGGAGATGATTCGGATGATCCGCAACGAGGAAAAGTTGAAAGGAATTCCAATTATCCTGTTAACGGCGAAAGTTGATGAAGAAACCCGCATCGAAGGTACAGAAAAAGGTGCAGATGCTTATTTAGCTAAACCATTTAACGATCGCGAACTTCTAGCTGAGGTGCGAAATCTTTTAGCTTTGAAAGAAAATGAACGCCGAGTTTTGGAGTTAAATACTTACCTAACAGAATCGGTGCTTAAGCGCTTTTTACCGAGTGCGTTAGTGCAAAAAGCCGCAACCGGAGATTTAGTTTTGGATTTGCGACCGGAACCGCGTTTGATTACAGTTTTGTTTAGTGACATTGTGGGTTTTACCCAACTATCAAACACCCTCAGGTCGCGACGTGTAGCGGAATTGCTTAATGAATATTTAGAATCAATGACCAAAGTGGTCTTTGAGAATGGCGGCACCATCGATAAATTTATGGGGGATGCTATCTTAGCTTTATATGGAGCGCCGGAAGAACTAACGCCTAATGAACAGGTGCGTCGGTCGATCAACACAGCAAGAGGAATGCATCGTTCATTGAGTGAGTTAAACCAGCGTTGGCGAGAACAAGGTATATTTGACTCCGACGGACGTAATGGCTTACAGTTTCGCTGTGGTATCCACCAAGGTACAGCAGTTGTCGGGATGTTTGGTAGCGCCGAACGTGCCGATTATACTGCGATCGGTCCGAGTGTGAATATTGCCTCTAGATTGCAAGTTGCTGCTGTTCCTGGTACTATCCTCGTTTCTGCTGCGGTTGCAGATTATTTAGATGAAGATGAAATCATTAAAGGTAGTCCGCTAGAACTTAAAGGAATAGATGAAACAGTTCTCACGTTTGCTGTCAAACCAGAAGTAACAGTTAGTCGATAATGGTTAGTGGTTAGGAGTTAGGAGTAGGAGTTAGTAGTTAGTAGTTAGGAGTTGTAGAGACGTTCCGGCGGAACGTCTGTACTAAAGTTAGGAGGAGCGGAGTTAGTAGTTAGTAGTTAGTAGTTACTGGTGAATATTTTTTTACCAATTACCAATTACCAATTACCAATTACCAATTACCAACAACCAATTACCAATTATCTAATATGACTCAATCGGTTGACCAAACTGCAATAAAAGATGTAACATCAAGGCGACACAACGATCCGCCGGGTTTGTGGATTGCTGTAGTCACGAGTTCAGTTGCTTTGCATTTGCTGGTGTTCTGGCTAATGCGCTATAGTAATGCGTTTAGTCTGTGGTTTCCACGAGATAGTCAAGCAATTGTTCCGATTGAGATTATCGAGATTTCTCCTTCCTCATCAAAAGCTAAACCAGCTAAACCACAATTAAAAGCTAAAACAGTCTCTCCACCTTCAGCAAATCAACAATCTTCAACAGTCACGCCAAGAAATGAAAATTCTGGCGGGATAAATTTTGGTGCAAGTCGTCAACAAAGAAAAAGAAACACTTTTGTCTCTAAATCTAATACTCAACTCGTTCCTAAACAATCAGTTTCCACACCCACACCGATATTCACACCCACACCCACACCAACACGAACACCGACACAGAAATTCACACCAACACCCACACCAACACCGATACCGACACCAACACCGAAACCCACATCATTTGGTAATCTTCCTTGGAAACGCTTTCGTGAAGAAATCAGTTTAGGAAAGCCGACACCGTTACCAAAATTTACACCAGTTGAACCATCTCAGCCAATTGGGGAAGATTCACCAACTCAAAGTCGGAGAACTCCACGTCAACCAACATCGGAAGATTCACCAACTCAAAGTCGGAGAACTCCACAAAAGCCAATTGGAGAAGATTCACCAACTCAAAGTCGCAGAACTCCACCTCAACCAACATCGGAAGATTCACCAACTCAAAGTCGGAGAACTCCACGTCAACCAACATCGGAAGATTCACCAACTCAAAGTCGCAGAACTCCACGTCAACCAACATCGGAAGATTCATCAATTCCAAGTCGGAGAACTCCACAAAAGCCAATTGGGGAAGATTCGCAAATTCCTCAAGGTCGGAGAACTCCACGTCAGCCAATTGGAGAAGATTCACCAACTCCTACTACCCGCAAAACTCCTCAACCTTCAACAGGAGGAGGATTGATAGCTACTTTGCGTTTTTTAACTCCAAACGAACTAACTCCAGACGAACAGAGGATTTTGAACCGAGATCCTTTACCCGAAGGTCTGATTTTACCGGAACATATAGGTAGTAACTCAAAACAAATTGACTCGCTTTCTATTAAACCTAATTTGGATCTTCCAGATAAAGAGTTCTTAACTACCTTGGTGATTGATAAAGCTGGCAATTTAGTCCAAGTTTTAGTTGAAGATCCAGCGATCGCACCAGCAGAAAGAGCTAAATATCAACAATTCGCTAACTCTATTTTTCAAGGCGAAAAATTTCAGCCTGCTCGCTCCACAAATGGTACACCAGTACCAGATTTTGCTAATCGCTTTGTCCGGGTCAAAATACAGCAGCGTTAATTTTGATTAATTGCTTGAACTATTACCACGCATTGTGTTATATTATTGAGGTTGGAAACTTGCGGGCGTAGTTTAGTGGTAAAACTTTAGCCTTCCAAGCTAATAATGCGGGTTCGATTCCCGCCGCCCGCTTTGTAAATACAACAAATTGGACGTTGTTTCTACCGTCGTATGAATCGTAGAGACGTTCCAGCGGAACGTCTCTACAATACGTTGAATTAATTAACGTATAATGCTGCATTTATTACAGACGCAGCATTATTATACAATTTTTAACCGAAGCGACCGCTAATGTACTCTTGGGTTGCTTTTTGCTTGGGGTCGTTGAAAATTAATTCTGTTCTGTCGTACTCGACTAAATAGCCCATACGAGCGCCTTTTTCTGTGGGTTCTACGTTGAAAAATGCTGTCATATCTGACACCCGTGTTGCTTGTTGCATGTTGTGGGTGACGATGACGATGCTATATTGCTCTTTGAGTTCGTTAATCAGTTCTTCAACTCTGAGGGTGGAAAGCGGGTCAAGTGCCGAACAAGGTTCATCCATCAGGATAACATCTGGCTGTACAGCGATCGCTCGCGCAATACACAAGCGTTGCTGTTGTCCACCCGACAAAGATAAACCACTTTGCTTGAGTTTATCTTTAACTTCATCCCACAAAGCTGCTTTTCTCAGACTGGTTTCTACCAATTCATCCATATCACCTTTGTAGCCGTTTATTTTTGCGCCAAAAGTGATATTGTCATAAATTGATTTCGGAAATGGATTCGGTCTTTGAAACACCATTCCAATTCTACGCCGCACTTCTACCGGATCGATGTCTGGGGCGTATAAGTTATTACCACAATAAAAAATTTTACCTTCTGCCCGGAAGCTGTCAATTAAGTCGTTTAAGCGGTTATAGCATCGCAACAATGTACTTTTACCACAGCCAGACGGACCAATAAAGGCTGTTACCTTGTTTTTGGGGATATCTAGCCAAATGTTTTTTACAGCTAGGAAATCGCCGTAATAAACGTTCACACCCTCCGTCCGCAATACTGTATCCGTGTCTTTTACCGTACCAATGTTAGTAGTCATAAAGGAAGGTTTAATTTTTGTAAAACAGGGTTGCAAGCGTTCATTGTCAGTTTGGCTGAAATATTTCCATCGCTATATCAAAATCTTCCCATAGGAAGATGTCAATCCACAATTATTTTTCCAAATTCTGAATTATATCAATTCGCGCAACTGACTAAACTTTCTGACGAGTCGCCCAACGAGTGATAATGCTGGTTAATAAAACCAACAGCACTAATATTAAAGAAGCTGCCCAAGCTAGTGACTGCCAATTTTTAAATGGAGATATAGCATAATTGTAAACCAAAACAGCAAGGGAAGCTGTGGGTTTGAATAAGCCATCGGGCCAGAATGGAGAAAATAAAGCTGTGAAAAGTAGTGGGGCTGTTTCTCCAGATGCGCGGGCGATCGCTAGCGTCGATCCAGTTACAATTGCGGGTAAAGCTGCTGGCAAAACTACCTGCGATACTGTTTGAAACTTAGTTGCACCAATACCTACAGCTGCTTGTCGCAAATCTTGTGATACTAATTGTAAAGCTTCATCCGTAGTTCGCACGATAATCGGTAACATCAAAATTGACAGAGCAGCGCCTCCGCCCAAAGCTGAGTAAGAACCTAACCCCAGCTTAGTCAATGTCAAAACCACAATCCCGTAAGCAAATACCCCGGCAATAATTGACGGAACTCCACTGAGAACGTTGGTAGCAAAACGTATTACACGCGCTGTCTTGACAGAGCTAAACTCTGTCAAATAAATTGCCGCCATCACTCCCAAAGGAATGCTAATTGCTGCGGCGATTCCTACCATTAAAATTGTTCCCAAAATGGCATTACCAAAGCCCCCACCTTTTCTTAAAGGTGGTGGTGGCAGTTCGGTAAATATGCTGAGATTGAGACTGCTAAAGCCTTGAAAGATAACGTAACCTAGCACCGCAACCAACGGTATAATCGCCATTACCGCACAAATAAAAGCGACAACGGTCATGATTGTGTTGAACATCGTCCGGGGAGACGAAGGAGTGCGAGTTAGACTACCGCTGCTGTATCCGCTGGGAGAATTTTTGGAAGAATTAGTAGAAGCCATAATTTAACATCAATTATTTACAGCCGCTTGACTCGAAGAACGATTAACTCTGCCAAAATGTTGACAATCAGCGTCAAGACAAATAGCACTAAAGCAGCATACATTAAAGCGCCAACTTGTAAACCACTAGCTTCAGCGAATTGGTTTGCCAGTAGAGAAGAAATCGTATTTGATGGGGCAAATAGCGACGTACTAATATTGTTGGAGTTACCAATCAACATGGTGACAGCCATAGTTTCGCCCATTGCCCGACCGAGTGCAAGCATCACAGCACCGACAATGCCAGAAAAAGCTGCTGGGATGAGAACTTTCAAAATTGTTTCCCAGCGAGTTGCACCCAGTCCAATAGCTGCTTGACGCAAGCTAGGAGGTACGGAAATCAACGCATCGCGGGAAATTGCGGTAATAATTGGCAAAGTCATAATCGCGAGGATAAATCCCGCAACCAGCAAATTTGGACCTGTAGGAGGACTGCTAAAAATTGGCAAAAAGCCAAAGGAAGCATTCAGCCATTTTCCGAAGTTAGTTAATGGGGGAACTAACACGAAAATACCCCATATCCCGTAGACAACGCTGGGAATTGCTGCTAGTAGTTCTACTAAGAAAACTAGTACCAGCTTGACTTTAGGTGGAAGAAAATTTTCGCTGAGGACAACAGCGGTACCAACACCAATGGGTACAGCTATCAACAAACCGATAAACGAACTCATGAGAGTTCCGTAAATTTGAGGTAGTACGCCATAATCGTCATTGACTGGGTTCCAAGCGCTTTTACCTAAGAAACTTAGACTAAACTTTTGGATTGCTGGTATAGCTCCGACGAATACTTGGAATGCTATCCATAATAAAGTAAAGGCGATCGCGAAAGCAAAAATCCGAGTCAGCCAAACAAAGCCAATATCTAGTGACTTTTCTGTTTGCGATCGTTGTCTAAGTCCTGATGGAATATTCTGGGGTTGTGTGGTCATACGAACGCAAAAATCAAATAGTTGCGAAAATGCGGGAGCGAACCTTTATTAGTCAATGGTCAATGGTCATTGGTCAAAGTTGGTCATTGGTCATTGGTTTTGGACTCAAGACTATTGACTCTTTGGACTTTCGACTCTTGACTCAAGACTATTGACTCAAGACTATTGGCGATCGTTATTTGCTAGCGCTGTTATTATTGGTAGCTCCAACAGCTATTTTATAATCTGGGCTGATGGCATCGGCTGCTGCTGCTACTTTAGTAACCACCGTTGCAGGTAGAGGAACATATCCTAGTTCTACTGCCTGCTTTTGACCTTCAGTCAAACCGTACTCAATCATGGCTTCCACCGCTTTGGCTTTTGCTGCATCAGCATATTTTTTGTGAGCCAAAATCCAAGTGTAGGTAACGATAGGATAAGAATCTGCGCCTTCTGGATCGCTAATAAAGGCACGGAAGTCTGCTGGTAAAGTTACTGATTCTAAGGTTTTCGCTGCGGACTGTTCGTCAGCGACAACTATTTTGCCAGCTTTGTTTTCCAATGCAGCAAACTTGAGTCCATTTTGTTTGGCATAGCCGTACTCAGTGTAACCAATTGCACCTTGAGTTTGTGTAACTTGCGCTGTCACGCCTTCATTACCCTTTGCACCAACTCCCACGGGCCATTTTACACTTTTGCCATCGCCTACTTTAGCTTTCCACTCTGGGCTAATCGCGCTGAGGTGTTTTGTAAACACGCCTGTAGTACCGCTACCATCAGAACGATAAATAACTGCGATTGGTTGGTTGGGAAGTTTAGCACCAGGATTAGCCGCAGCAATTTTCGGGTCGTTCCAAGACTTAATTTTGCCGAGTAAAATATCTGTGTAAACTGCTCGTGGTAGCTTCAGGTCTGGAACATCTGGCAAATTATAAGCCATAACAATGCTACCAGCAGTCATTGGCAGCAAAAGTACACCTTGATCGGCTGGTATCTTGCTGATTTCTTCATCCTTCATCGCTACGTCGCTAGCACCAAAGTCTACAGTACCTTTGGTAAATTGCTCAACACCAGCACCGCTACCTACTGATTGATAGTTTACTTTCAAGCTGGGATATTTTTTGTTTAATCCATCAAACCAACTCAGATAAAGCGGTGCGGGGAAAGATGCACCTGCACCAGTTAAGGTTACGTTTCCACCTAAATCTAATTTAGCTGGGCTGGAAGCTGTAGTCTCAGTAGCAGTACCAGAAGTAGCACTTGGATTTTCTGCGGTTTGCTGTCCGCCGCAAGCTGCTAGGCTCATGGAGAGTGCTAACACTGAGATTGAAGCTGTTAGACGATTACTTTTGATTACATTTAGCCGTGATAGCATTGCTGTCAACTTTATGTAAATTTTTAGGTAGCGCTTTTAAGATACCGCCCCAAGGTAAACACAAGGTTAACAAAGTAAAAAATACTTAGGTTGTTTATTGAAAAATCAAAAATTAAATCATCCCATTTAGTGATATAATCTGGATGTAAAAGTATCAATTATGACATTGTATTTTTAAATACATATTCAAGTCAGCGTGCGAAAGCGGGAATTTTAGATTATAACCAAGATAAACCCGGTTTATTGTAGAAACCGGGTTTATAAGTAGGGTGCCGTACTCTCGTAAGATCGCACCCTACATAGTTTGAAATATTCGCGTCGATTTACTTATTAAGTTTTAAATTTCAACTATTTGCAAGTGCATTTATTTTGTTGTTGAGTGCGACTTACTCAAGTTTTGACATAAATGGTCGCTCAAATACTAAATAAAATAAATAGGCGATCGCACTACCGTTTTTTGAAAAATTGATGGCTTTATATGGTAGAATACAAAATATTTATTTGAAGAACGGCGATCGCGTCCGGAGCGCTTGTTTGCTTTTTAACTATCGCAAGCCAAAAGCGCTAATTGCTAAATAACTTATAAATTATTCTTAATTCATAAAAGAAGTATAACTACGAGAAACCGCAAGCCTGAGCGTTTTCTCGCTCATGGGGAAAGTGACTTGGCATCGTTATCTGTGTGAAAGCATCTATTCCCAAAAGGCATTTAGAAAATGTGCTACTTCGTAAATCAGCACATACTGCTAAAGTATTAATACTCATACAGCTTATTGCTTTTCGCTATTGCCTTGTAAATGTTTGCTGCTTCCAATCAATTACTATGGTCGATGATTGGCTTACTCCTGACAATAGGTGGCACCTTCCTAGAGGCTTATGGTATCACTTTACCTTGGAGTTGGAGTCAGCATGGAATTGAGACTTTTTCTTTAGGTGTTAAATATCAAATTGGCGCAGTGCTGCTGGTAGGTTGTTTAGGAGGCAAAAATGCGGGTGCGCTATCGCAAATTGCCTATTTAGTTATGGGGTTGACTTTGTTACCCGTTTTTGCTAATGGTGGCGGTATCGGTTATATCAAAGAGTCTCAGTTTGGCTATTTGTTGGGCTTTATTCCGGGAGCTTGGATTTGTGGCTTGTTAGCTTTTAAAGCTAGACCTAAACTAGAAACTTTGGCGTTTAGCTGTTTTTGTGGCTTGTTAATTGTCCACGTTTGCGGTATTACTTATTTGATTATCAGCTATATTTTTCATTGGAAAGGTACAGAAACTCTGCCATTAATGATGCAAGCAATCCTCACATACTCCTGGTTTGCTCTACCAGGTCAACTAGCTGTAGTCTGCGCCGTCACTGTAATAGCATATCTATTACGACACTTAATGTTTTATTAGTTCTAGTCATTTGTTGTTTGTCAAAAGCTCGTGACTAATGACTAATGACACTTGACTTTTGACACTTGACTAATTTGCCATGCGTTTAAAAAATCGCCTCTTTTGGATTGCTGCCTTTGTAATTGTTATCTTAGACCAAGTTACGAAAAACCAAGTAGTGTCAGCCGCAAAATCTTGGCAGTTGGAAACTATAATCGAATCAAAAACAGGAAATATAATATACAGACCTACTTTGCCACTCATCCAGGGGATATTTCATTTTACCTACGTAAAAAACGATGGTGCAGCTTGGAGTATACTTAGCGGACATATAGATTTATTGCGCTTTTTATCACTTGCCGTAAGTTTAGTATTGATAGCGGTAGCGTGCTTTGGTCCAGCCTTACATTTTTGGGATCAACTAGGCTATGGGTTTATTTTAGGCGGAGCGATCGGTAATGGTATCGATCGCTTTATTTTAAGTTACGTAATTGATTTTCTCGATTTTCGATTGATCAACTTTCCTGTATTTAATGTGGCAGATTCATTTATTAGTATCGGCATTGTTTGCCTGCTGATTTCCTCGTTTCAAAAAACGCCAGCTTCAAGTAGGCGATCGCCTTAACATTCCTTCTCCTGTGAGGACTGAAGTCCTCATCTTAACTTTCTTTAGACTGAAATCCTCACAAAATTAAGCCTGCTTACTACTTTGAAAAACCCCAAGAGTAAGCAGGCTTAATTTTATTTTCTGACGTTTTTCGTTTCAACTCTAATCAACACGATCTTTAAATGCCACCATTATAAATTGATAATCGGCATTTAGACAAACCGACTATTCCCTGGTGGCAAGAATGCGATTATGTTTGAATTAGCGTGGTTCTAACATTTTTGCTCCACCAGTAGGAAGTTTTTCCGAACCGGAATTTGGAAGTGTACTTGGACTGGTGCTTGGTTCGATTGTGCTACCTGGGGTGCTCATCGAATCAGGAGTTGTAGTGCTGCCTGGGGTGGTTGAATCCGGAGTTATCGTACTACCTGGGGTACTGTTTTCAGGAGTTGTCGTACTACCTGGAGTACTGTTTTCAGGAGTTATCGTACTACCTGGAGTACTGTTTTCAGGAGTTATTGTGCTGCCTGGAACTGGTGGAGTGATTTTGGTAGGGCTGCTCGAATCAGGAGTTGTCAAACTACCTGGAGTGCTATTTTCGGGAGTAGTAGTGCCAGGAGTGCCGCTATCAGGACTCGTCGTGCTACCTGGAGTAGTTGTGTCAGGAATTGTGGTGCTATCTGGAACCGGAGTGATTTTGGTAGGGCTGCTAGAGTCCGGAGATGTAGTGCTTCCTGGATTGGTCGTGTCAGGAGTTGTCGGGTTGTTGGGAGTGCTGTTTTCCGGAATTGTAGTGCCGGGAGTAGCGCTGTCAGGACCCGTCCTGTTTGGATTGGTCGTGTCAGGAGTTGTAGTGCTTCCTGGAGTGGTTGTGTCTGGAGTTGTAGTGCTTCCTGGATTGTTCGTGTCAGGAGTTGTCGGGTTGCTGGGAGTGCTGTTTTCCGGAATTGTGTTAGGACTTGTCGGACCCGGTGCGGTTAGGTTGGATGGAGTGCTTGGAGTGCTTGGAGTGCTTGGAGTCGCTCCAGTGGTGTCTTTTTGACAACGGGAATTCAGCGGGAAATTTTTACACAAAATTTCCATCGCATCGTCATTTAGCTTGATCTCCGGCGAGGTGCTTGTGGATTGGCTTAGTAGTTCCCTTTGTTCTGGGAATTTGCTTGATTGAGCAACAGCTACATTGCTGGTAACTGCTAGGGTAAAGGCTGTACCTATTAGGGTCAGATATTTTCCCTTCATCTTATTTAACCTCAACGGAACACTCCGCCTATTAAATCAAACAATATAATTTATAAAATCTTCCTAAATGAAGATGTATATTTTGAATTTGAAATTTGTCTAGCTCCTAAAGCTATAAAATTTACAGAAATTGTAGCGTTATTGCTAGTAATTTTCAATACAACTTCAAATAACTATATTTTGTTCGTCATTGAAAAAATAGGGATTAGATAATTTGCATAAGAATTATTGCTGAGATGTTAATGTCACAAAAATAACTTCCTAAATTCAATGCCCTTATATGGTATTGGTGTCAAATGAAATTCCAATAATTCCGTACAGCCAAATTCTACTTTGGCTTATGAGTAAAATGGTGAAATACCAGCATCAAGAGCGCAAATCGACAGTTTACTTGACTAACTAATCGTGGTGTGATATAGCCAATGAGTTCCCCCCACCCTCCTCAAAAGCCAAAAACTTTGCTTGGTCAGGTGACTCAAGCAGTACAAACAATTCAAGCGAGAGTTGATTTTTCCAAACTCGCGTTGCGACCTAATGCCAGAGTACCAGAATTATTGGTGCAGGATTCGGGGGCGGACAAGGCGGAAGTATATCCGTTATTAGGCGATCGCTACGTATTAGGTCGCAGTTCCAAATCCTGCGATATCGTCATCCGCAACCCAGTTGTCAGCCAAATTCATCTGTCACTGTCCCGCGACTCTACTCAACGAACTCCGGTTTTTATCATCAAAGATGAAAACTCAACTAATGGCATTTATCGCGGCAAACGTCGCGTCACTTCCCTAGAACTACGACACGGTGACATTTTCACCCTCGGACCGCCAGAACTCGCTGCTTCCGTGCGGCTGCAATACGTCGATCCACCACCTTGGTATGTAAAAGCTGCTACATGGAGCGCTTGCGGTGTCGGTGGAGCCACAGCGTTATTCGCTTTGGTAATAGGCGTAGAATCACTCAAATTCTCGGTTAGACCTTTACCCACAGCCACCCGTGCCCCGGTAATCGTTTACGCTCGTGATGGACAAAAGCCATTACGCGAACCTCGCTCTACTTCTCACATCGACAAAAAGCGGTTAGAAGACTTTGGTCCTTATTTGCCCGCTGCTGTAATAGCCTCAGAGGATAGCCGTTATTATTGGCACTTCGGAGTTGACCCATACGGAATTTTGCGAGCAGTATTAATTAATAGCCGCAGTGGAGATGTGCAGCAAGGTGCTAGTACTGTAACTCAGCAAGTCGCTAGAAGTTTGTTTCGCGATTATGTCGGCAGCCAAGACTCTTTGGGGCGAAAATTGCGAGAGGCTGTAGTTGCTCTGAAGTTAGAAACGTTTTACAGTAAAGATGAAATTTTACTGACTTATTTAAATCGAGTGTTTTTGGGGGTGGATACCTCCGGCTTTGAGGATGCAGCTCGATTTTACTTTGAGAAGTCGGCAAAAGAATTAACTTTGGCAGAAGCTGCGACGTTAGTAGGAATTTTACCCGCTCCCAACGGCTTCGATTTTTGTGGAGAAAGTGGAAATAAGTTAGAAGCAATTGAATATCGCAATCGCGTATTGAAGCGGTTGCTGGAAATGGGGAAAATCAAACAAGAAGAGTATAACCGCGCTAGGCGATCGCCTATCGAAGTTAGCCCCAAAGTTTGCGAACAGCAAGCGAAAACAATTGCACCCTATTTCTACAGTTACGTCTTTCAAGAACTCAAATCGATTTTGGGTGAAGATTTAGCCACAGAAGGCAACTTTATTATAGAAACTCAGCTAGACCCAGCAATTCAAGCGCAAGCCGAAGCAGCATTGCGAAATTCTGTCAACAACGGTGGCTCGAGTTTTCGTTATTCCCAAGGTGCAGTGGTGACTCTTGATTCCAGCACCGGCGCGATACTGGCGATGGTAGGGGGAACCGATTACAAAAAAAGTCAGTTTAATCGGGCTATCCAGGCAAAAAGACAACCAGGTTCTACCTTTAAAATTTTTGCTTACACCGCCGCCATTGAGCAAGGAATTTCCCCTGGAAGAAGTTATTCGTGTGATTCTTTGCGCTGGCAAGGTTTTACCTACAAACCTTGTCGCAGTGGTGGTGGTAGTTTAGATATTGCTACCGGTCTTGCGCTTTCCGAAAACCCGATCGCTTTACGAGTTGCCAAAGAAATCGGCTTGAATAAAGTTGTCGCAATGGCACAGCGTTTGGGGGTGAAGTCTACCCTCGATCCAGTTCCAGGTTTGGTGCTGGGTCAAAGTGTAGTTAATGTCACGGAAATGACTGGTGCTTTTGGAGCCATCGGTAATCGTGGTGTGTGGAATCGTCCGCACGCAATTAGCCGGATTTTAGATAGCAGTGATTGTCGCGATCGCAATGATTTAAAAACTTGCCGCGTCATCTACTCTTTTGACCAAGTTCCAGAAGCAAACAAGCGCGTACTCAAACCGGAAATAGCCGATACCATGACCAATTTGCTACGCGGTGTCATCGCCAGAGGTACAGGACGCAGTGCCGCTATTGGATTAGGCGAAGCTGGTAAAACAGGCACAACAAATGACAACGTTGACCTGTGGTTTATTGGCTTTATTCCCAGTCGGCGACTCGTGACTGGTATTTGGTTAGGAAACGATAATAATTCTCCCACATCTGGCAGCAGCGCTCAAGCAGCCCAACTTTGGGGAAATTATATGGGGAGAGTTACAAAATAGGGCATCGGGCATCGGGCATGGGGCATCGGGCATGGGGCATGGGGCATCGGGCATGGGGCATGGGGCATCGGGCATGGGGCATAGGGCATAGGGCATGGAAAAAATCTCCCATTGCCCATTACCCATTGCCCATTGCCCATTGCCCATTGCCCATTGCCCATTGCCCATTGCCCATTGCCCATTGCCCAATTACCGATATCCCTGCCAAGGTGTGACTTCTAGATTGCCGTTGGGCTGAAATACTACTTGGTAGTGAGCGAGGGGTTGTTTGGTGTTGGGAGGGGCTACATTTGAACCGTATAGTGCGTTGAATATCTTGGGAAGCGGTGTTTCCCGGAAATAATCAAAAGCTACTTGGTTAAGTGGTTCATAATCGGCGATCGTGCCATCTTTGTTGACGGCGACTCGATACTTCAAATTTTGGGAAAAAGTGGGAGTACCGCTCCAATTTTGGCGAATTGTATCATAAAGCTTCTTATTTAAATCTTTGACGGCGTTGGCATCTGTGATTTTTGCACCGATAACTTGTGGTGTGTTGGCGTATCCGCGCCAAGGACTAACTTGCAGCACACCTTGCTGTGTAAATACTACTCGAAATTGAGCGATCGGTTCATTGTTAATGCCACCACGTTTGGCAGGATTATAAAGTAGTTTTGGCAAGGGAGTTTTTTCTATTGCCTGATTTGCTTCTTTATTTATCGCTTTATAACCGACGATCGCACCATCTGCCGCTACACCAATACGATAGACTAAATCCTCATTTAATCCTGAGCGATTAGCCCAATCAGGATTAATTTGGTTATAGACTTGGCGATTTAATGCCCGCAGTTGAGAGGCATCAGTAATTTCCGGAACTGTTTTTAAAAGAGATTCTAAATCTGTTGTAACTGCGCTTGTTGCAGTCGGGGTGGTAGTTGGTGTAGGAGTAGCATTTGCGATGGGGGCAGCAGATGCTGTGGGGATAGCAGATGGTGTGGGATTTGTAGCATCTGCTGCTGATGAAGTGGTGCTGGGTGTTGTAGAGTTAGTCTGCTGTTGTGGTTGACGCACTTGTGGCGTGGGAATCAAACCGAATGCAAGAGCACATACAGCCAAACTCGATACACCCACACCCGCTGGTACTGCTTGCTTGATAAACGCTTGACTAGCCATGCCAGAACCTTTGCCAACAGGTTGTAATTCGAGTGACAACTCTGGTAAAGTTTGGCTATCAGCAAAAAACTGATCCACCGCTTCGACTAAATCAAACAATTGCACGCTATTCAAATCGATTTGAATTGGTGCTTTACCATTATTAGATTTAGCTTCTGGATTTTTTTGTACTTCTGAATGCACAATCAATCTATGTCGATTGCTGTGAATTTTCTGAAACTGCACTAACTCCGATTCTGTGTTGTGTGCGAGTGGGTTCGGCACATTGCTCAAAAATTCTTGAGCATAACCACTAACGGCTCTTACCAAACTTTCAAAAAATTCCCGCCCTCCCACTAATGGCTGTTTGTAGCCAGATAAATAGCATTCTGCATTTACCAAAATTGATAATTCTGGGCGCATTTCTTGGAAGTGTGCCGCTCTTGTGGCATCACTTAAACCTTCTAAAAGCAGCGTGCAATTAGGTAAACTATACTTACGTTGAATATTCATTCTACTTCACCGTCAAAAAGACTAATCCAGAAGCGTTGCATTCCTGCTGTACCTGTACAAAATAATAATTTACTTAACAAATTCATCGCCAGTTCATCTATTTTTTCATCAGAAGTTAATGCCAAAAAACCAGAACGGCGGGGATTCATCCGGCTTTTAAAATGCGCTCTAAATCGCTCTAGATAATTAGAAAGCCGCAAATTTTGTTCTAAGGGAATTTGTTTATCATTCATTTGTTGATAAATCATTAGCATTTGGCGAATGACAACAGTCAACCGTCGCGCCAAATAGCAAGCGATAACTACCAAAGCTTTCGCCTCGATAATTGTCAAAGGACGGCGAATATTTGCTCTACGTAACGGGTTAGTGCTACGCATTCGCCATAAATTCACCCGATCTTTAATAATACCTTTGAGATCCAATTCTTCAGCAAATCCCAAAATTGCTTCAGAGCCACCCAGTTCTAAAGCTTCAATTGCTAGTAAAATAAGGTCAATTTGCACGCGGGTTGTCCGGGGACATCCTTGTCCGTCAATTGCAGGATCGGGGAGAGTGTCCAGAATCATCGGCGCTGATTTTTGGGTGAGACTACTGTTAAACGGCGTTAAAGAAGCGGAGACATTCATTATAAATACCTTGTGCGATCGCAACAGACTAGGTAAAACTAATTTAAGATAGCTAGTCTAAAAAGTGGACATTTTCACGTGGCAGTAGTAGGACTGCCTGACATATAGATTAATTACTCGTTCTACTCAAAGGTTTCCGTATACTGAAATCGTCAGTTTTTAAAACATAAGTTCAATAGCTACAAAAGGTAGTATAATTCCATCTTTAGCTTGGTGTAGATTCTGATAATCGTCAATGGATTGTGCGTTCTTGAGCAATGATCCCAAGCGTATGACATTATAGTGTACGATTTTTCAGGTATCTAGGATTGGGCATCGGGCATCGGGCATCGGGCATCGGGCATCGGGCATCGGGCATCGGGCATGGAAAGAATGCTATTAGAATAGAACGCGCATCAAAAATCGAGCGTCTTTAATTCCCGTTGCCCATTGCCCATTGCCCATTGCCCATTGCCCATTCCCAATTCCCCATTCCCCATTCCCCATTCCCTATTCTTATGGATTTAAAGTCTCTGATTCGTGACATCCCAGATTTTCCTAAACCCGGAATTGTCTTTCGGGATATCACCACACTGCTGCGCGATCCTCAAGGACTGCGTTACACTATTGACATTTTTGCCGAAAAATGCATTGATGCCGGACTGAAAGCTGATTATATTGTGGGGATGGAGTCGCGGGGCTTCATATTTGGTACACCTCTAGCTTATAAATTAGGAGTTGGTTTTATTCCCGTTCGCAAACCAGGTAAGTTACCAGCAGCAGTTCATTCGGTTGAATATGAACTAGAGTATGGTACGGACTGTTTGGAAATGCATCAGGACGCTTTGCACCCCAATAGCCGGGTTTTAATTGTAGATGATTTGATTGCGACAGGTGGAACCGCGAGTGCGACGGCTTCTTTAATACAGAAAATTGGCTGCGAACTTGTGGGATTTGGGTTTATCATCGAGCTACGGGATTTGCAAGGGCGAAAAAATCTGCCGGATGTGCCGATTATTAGCCTTGTAGAATATTAGTCAAAAGTCCAAAGTCTAAAGATTAACTCTTGACTGTTGACTGTTGACTGTTGGCTTTTGAGTGTTGACCTTTGACAAACTACTATGACTTCTACCAGAATTTCCTTAGAAACAAGTAGAGATTGGCTGTATAGGCTGGTCACTAGCGAAACCTTTATTTATGTCATGAAGCGGCTATTACAGGCGCTTTTGACATTGTTTTTAGCATCAGCATTGTCATTTTTTATTATGCAGCTCGCACCAGGGGATTATGTCAGTTCCTTGGAGGCAAATCCGAAAATTTCTAAAGAACGAATTGACGAACTGCGACGACAGTTTGGTTTGGATAAATCTTGGCTGGAACAATTTGGACTTTGGTTGTGGAATATTTTGACACGGGGCGATTTTGGGACGAGTTTTTCTTATAATCGTTCGGTCGCATCTTTGTTGTGGGAACGCGTGCCAGCAACATTGCTGATGGCGATCGCTTCTTTAATTGTAACTTGGGCGATCGCTATCCCCTTAGGCATCACCGCCGCCGTCAAGCAAAATCGCGCTTACGACCGGATTTTGCAAGTCTTAAGCTACCTCGGACAAGGATTTCCCAGTTTCATTGCCGCTTTGTTTTTACTGTTCTTTGCCCAAATCACCACCCCCCTATTTCCCGTAGGTGGTATGACCAGCATTTATCACACCGACCTCTCCCCAATTGGGAAAATTATAGATATAGGCTGGCACTTAATTTTACCCACCATCGCTTTAAGCATCACTAGCTTTGCTGGTTTACAGCGAATCACTCGCGGCGAAATGTTAGATGTACTGCGTCAAGATTACATCCAAACGGCTCGCGCTAAAGGATTGCCCGAAAACCGCGTTATTTACGTTCATGCCCTTCGTAACGCCATTAACCCCTTAATTACGTTATTGGGTTTTGAATTGGCTAGTTTATTAAGCGGTGCTTTCATTACTGAGCAGTTTTTTAACTGGCCCGGTTTAGGAAAGTTGACTTTACAAGCTTTATTTAATTTAGATGTGCCTCTAGCAATGGCAAGCTTGGTAATGGGTGCAGTACTTCTAATAGTCGGCAATTTAGTCGCCGACTTAATGCTGAAAGCAGCCGATCCGCGCATTCGCCTAGAAAATTTGAATTAGTTGGTTATAGGGCATGGGGCATTGGGCATGGGGCATTGGGCATTGGGCATTGGGCATTGGGCATTGGGCATGGGGCATTGGGCATTGGTAAAATTCCTCTCCCCCTGCCTCCCCATCCCCCCTGCCTCCCCTGCCTCCCCTGCCTCCCCATCTCCCCCTCCCCCCATCTCCCCCTCTCCCCCTCCCCTCCATGCTGTCCGAAGTTTATTATCTGATACGCTCAAAATCTGACGGTAGTTATCTTACTGCCCGTCCTAACTCGCAAGGAACAAGCTATTTGTTGCTATTTGGCGAACATTTTGACGCCCTCAGCTACCTCAACACCCACGCCGCAGAATTGGCAAGCCGCTTTTCTGTAGAATCTATTCCAGGGACGCAGGTAAAAAGTTTGCTGAAACGCTGGGGTTTCAGCGGTGTGGGCATTGTTACAGATCCGTTGTTACCCAATGTAGAATTTTTGCAGCAAACCTAAATTTGGGAATGGGGCATGGGGCAATGGGCAATGGGCATTGAAAATTAAGAATTGGGAATTGGAATAAAGCCAAATCTTGACCCGATGACCCGATGCCCACTTGGACGATGCCCATTGCCCGATGCCCATTGCCCGATGCCCTAGACTGCTGCTTTTTCTAATATCAATTTAGAACCTTTGAGTGCTTCGGGAATTGAGGTGGGGTAATCGCCGGTAAAGCAGGCAGAACAAAAATTATTAGTGTCTTCTCGCGTTGCTTCTAGCATTCCTTTCCAACTGAGATAGGCTAAGGTGTCAACTTCTAGTTGTTTGGCAATTTCTTCTACTGATTTGGTGGCAGCAATTAGCTGATCTTGGGTGTCGGTGTCGATACCGTAGAAACAAGGATGAGTTACTGGGGGCGAGGAAATTCGCATATGCACTTCCACTACACCCGCATCTCGCAAGGTTTTGACAAGTTTTCGGCTGGTTGTACCCCGGACTATGGAATCATCCACAATCACCACTCTTTTGCCGTATAAGACATCTTTGAGGGGATTGAGTTTCATTTTGATTCCCGATTCGCGCATCATTTGTGTTGGCTGAATGAAGGTGCGTCCAACATAACGATTCTTAATCAGTCCTTCGGCGTAGGGAATACCAGAGGCTTGAGAAAAGCCGATCGCAGCTGGTACACCAGAATCAGGAACACCAAATACAATATCTGCTTCTACAGCAGATTCTTCAGCCAGTCGCCGCCCTAACCGCAATCGGTAGCTGTACAATGTTTCATCGTTCATCATACTGTCGGGGCGAGCAAAGTATATCATCTCAAAGATACACAGCTTCTTTTGGGGTTGTTGAGTCCAGGGGAAGGAAGCTAAACCATCTTCGGTAATCCAAACTAATTCGCCCGGTTCTACGTCTCGCAGATAATCGGCACCAATGATATCTAGTCCACAAGTTTCGGATGCGAGTACGTAGCGAACTGGATTTTCTCCCAAAGTGCCAATTACTAAAGGACGAATGCCATTAGGATCGCGAACGCCCATAACACCAGTTGGAGTGCCAATTACTAAACTAAAAGCACCTTGGCAACGGTTAAATGCGCGAATGCAGCCTTCTAACCAGTCTGCACCAGCATTGATTTCTTCGGCGATCGCAAAAGCAATCATTTCTGAATCGGTTGTCGTCACTAAGTTGAATTTGCTCTTTAGCAACTCTTCTCGTAAGTGCCCGGTATTGACTAAATTCCCATTATGTGCTAAGGCTATTGAACCCAAGCGAGTTTCGACAACAGCAGGCTGGGCGTTAACTTTCCGGCTGGAACCTGTAGTTGAGTAACGAGTGTGACCAACGGCTAAGTTACCCGGTAACTTACTCAAAGTTGATTCGTTAAACACATGGGATACCAAACCCATATCTTTGTGCAGGTGTACTTGTTCCCCTGCAAATGTGGCAATTCCCGCTGACTCTTGACCTCGGTGTTGAAGGGCATAAAGTCCAAAGTAGGTCAGTTTGGCAACATCTTCCCCTGGTGCGTAGATGCCAAAAACGCCGCAAGCTTCTTCTGGCTTATCAGCACGGGTTTCAATTTCGGCGTGGTCATCCAAGGAGACGGAATGGTTAGGAATCATGCTACAGCTTTGCTCCAGATGAAGTTTTGAGTCAGTGGGGTGGATATATAAGTGATTGTTTTCAGAAATATTAACTGACCTTAACAAATCGTTAACAATCTATATACATATAACAGTACCTTAATCATGCCTGGGGTTAGCAAGGATTTATGGTGAATAGTTAAGAGTTAAAAGTGAGGAGTGAAAAGTTAGGGGTCACGCATTCACGCATTCACTCCTGAAAAATCATAACTCCGCGCCTTTGCTCCTCATAACTCATAACTCCTAACTCATAACTTTTAACTCCGCACCTTTTAAACGTCTTTCAATCGCATGGGAATAGCGATCGCTCATATCTTCGATCCTAACCTTGATTAAACTTTGGTTATCAGAGGTTAACACCCCCAAATCGGTGTTGGAATTACTAACCTTGCCCAGTTGTTGCCAATAATTAGCCAATTGTTCATTTAATAAAGATTCCCAAACTTCTTGCTGTTCTAACGCTACAGAAACTATAATTCGCGCTCCACCTTCAGAAAACAGCACCTCATCCCATCGAAGTTGTGAATTACTTGATGCTAATCCTAAATTAATTTCGGCACCAAGTTTGCCAGCAATGCAACATTCTGCCAAAGCAACAGCCAAACCACCCTCAGCACAATCATGAGCTGAACGAATCCAACCATTGCGAATTCCTTCACGGCAAACTTTTTGTACACACCTTTCCAATTCAAAATCTACCCGTGGGGGGTGTCCAGCTACAGTATTGTGGATAGTGGCTAAATATTCCGATGCTCCCAATTCAACTTTAGATTTCAATGGCAATCCTAAAAGATAAATAATATCGCCTTCAGCTTGCCAAGCTTGACCGCAAATTTTGCTTAAATCAGGAATCAACCCGACCATCCCCACAACCGGGGTAGGATAAATTGGTTGCGGGTTGCCTTCTGAGTCGAAAGTTTCATTATAAAGTGAGACATTACCGCCAGTAACCGGCGTTGCTAATTCTCGGCAACCCTCAGCCAAACCGCGACAAGCTTCTGCTAATTGCCAATAACCAATCGGTTTTTCCGGACTGCCAAAATTTAAGTTATCAGTCACCGCTAAAGGTTCAGCACCCACACAACTAAGATTGCGTGCAGCTTCAGCCACAACTGCCTTAGCACCCTCGTAAGGGTCAAGATAAACGTAGCGAGGATTGCAATCAACTGTGGCAGCAACGGCACTTTGGGGAGTGGGGGAGTGGGGGAGTGGGGGAGTGGGAGATGAGGCAGTAAACTCTTGCTTGTCCTTCTTGTCCCCTTGTCCTCCTTGTCCCTTTGTCCCCTTGTCCCCCTGTCCCCTCTCCCCCCCTCCCCCACTCCCCTTGTCCTCCTCAAGGGGACGCAACCGGACGACGGCGGCATCAGCGCCACCTGGTAAGATGACGGTGTTATTTTGGACTTGATGATCGTATTGGCGATAAACCCAACGTTTTGATGCGATCGTTGGTGTATCGAGTAAAGTCAAAAGAATATCATTCCAACTTTGCAGGCTTCCTTGAATTTCAATGCCAGCAGTTGTGCAAGCGGGAAGCAAATCAGGTGTCCATTCCCAAGCTTTAATAGCATACTCTGGTGGTTCTGTCAATAATTCTCGTTCATACAGTGGGATATTTTCTGCCAAAGCTTCAGCGGGAATTTCTGCGGCAATTCCACCTTGGAATAATATTCTCACAATCGGTTCCGCAATAACTTCCCCCGCAACAACCGCTTGCAGTCCCCACCGATGGAAAATATCGATTAATTCTTGTTCGCGTCCCTTGTGTGCCACAAACAGCATTCTTTCTTGAGATTCCGAAAGCAGATATTCATAGGGAACCATACCCGATTCTCGCACGGGTATTTTATCTAAATCCAGTTCAATGCCGACACCGCCTTTTGCAGCCATTTCTGATGTAGAACAAGTGATGCCAGCTGCACCCATATCTTGGGCAGCGACGACTGCACCTGTTTTAAACGCTGACAAACAAGCTTCAATTAACGACTTTTCTAAAAAGGGATCGCCAACTTGTACTGCTGGGCGGTTATCTAGTGATTCATCGCTGAGTTCTGCACTGGCAAAACTTGCCCCTCCCATACCATCGCGTCCGGTGGTGGAACCAACATACAGTACCGGGTTGCCTAAACCAGATGCTCCAGATTTGACAATTTCTGGAGTTTCCATCAGTCCCAGCGCCATCACGTTTACTAGGGGATTCCCGGAGTAAGCGGCATCAAAATAAACTTCGCCACCGACAGTGGGAACCCCAACGCAATTACCATAATGAGAAATTCCTGCAACTACACCGCTAAATAGGCGTTGAGTTTTGGCATCTTCCAGGGAACCGAAGCGCAAAGAGTTTAAAAGAGCAATGGGACGCGCACCCATTGTAAAGATATCTCTGAGGATACCTCCTACGCCAGTGGCGGCACCTTGAAACGGTTCAACGGCTGAGGGGTGATTATGAGATTCAATTTTAAAGGCAAGTTGCAGCCCGTCGCCTAAATCGACAACGCCAGCATTTTCACCCGGACCAACGAGGATGCGCGAGCCTGTCGTGGGAAACTGTTTTAATAATGGGCGTGAATTTTTGTAACAACAATGCTCTGACCACATCACCCCAAACATTCCCAGTTCGGCTTTGTTCGGATGACGCCCTAACCTGCGGACAATTTCTTCATATTCTTCTGGCTTTAAACCTTCTGCGGCGATTTCTTCAGCGGAAAAGGCTGGTTTTGAGCTTGCAGTCATGGAAGTTATGCACTCTGGGGGACAGAGAATTATTCTATCGATTTCCGCTCCATTCCCGAAATAATAGACGTAAAGTTGATAAAAAGCAGTGATCTGATATTCTGTACCGATTCTGAAACACTAAAAATCATGCTATATGCCCCAATGCTACAGTGATAATATCCTCAAGCCAGTGCTTAAAAATGGGGATTAATTAAAACTATGAAACATAACTCAGATTCACATAAAATAACTAATATCGAAGTAGGTATTTCTGAGTACGAAATACATCTCAAGTTCCGAATGATTGAGGAAAAGAGTATATTAAGCGATCGCGATCAACTGTTGCAGGTGCTGTTAGAAGCTTTAACAGAAGGGTCTGACGAGTTTCTAGAAACCCTGCACGCATCTGTTAAGGCACAGGAGGATTCTGAATTTAAAGCCTCACCGCAAATGCGACACCAACTAATGCGCTTACGAAACTCAGTGAATGATTTTGAACAGGAAGTCTCGCCCCAAACGCCCTCAGAAAAAACAGATGCAATTTATTTTAAAATTTCAGAAGAACGTCTCCAAAAGTTACAAGAAACTGCCACTCTTCTTGGGATACCAATAGAAGAATTAATGCAAATGCGTGTTGAAGAAATACTAAATAAACCAGAAGCATCTTTTAAAGGTGCTATGGATTACGTACTCAATAAAAATACTGAACTTTATAATCGACTGGCGTGATGCGCTATCTCACCCTACAAGAGGTGTTGGAACTCTATCATCGCATAGTTGAGCAGTCAGGTGGATCGGCGGGTATTTCCAACATGGGTGGATTGGAATCAGCTATAGCCCAACCACAAATGACATTTGCTGGTGAGGAACTTTACCCTACAATAGTTGAAAAAGCTTCTGCCCTTGGTTTTTCGCTAATTAAAAATCATCCTTTCATCGATGGTAATAAACGCATCGGTCACGCTGCGATGGAAGTGTTTCTAGTGTTGAATGGTTTTGAGATTAACGCAGCGGTGGATGAACAAGAGCAGGTAATTTTACAAGTTGGGTCTAGTAAGTTAGGACGAGACAAATTTACCGAATGGCTTCGCAGTCATATCGTACCAAAGCCAGATTTTCTATAAGTTAAGTTATGTGAAAAAAGGTTTGTGTTTAGGCGATCGCACTTCATCACAGCAAGCTTATAAGCGCGATCGCTCTTTATTAAATCACTAAATTCCTGTATCTTCACCTTGGGAATTATCAACAGAAGACGCTTGTGCAGCCTTTCTTACCGCTTCAACATCCAAGCTTAATCTTTCAGCTATCTGTTCGACAGTTAACCCCAACTCCAATAATAGGGGTACTGTTTCTAGTTTGCCCTCTTTTTTGGCATCTTGTGCGACTTCTCGAAAATACCTTGTCTGCTTTAACTCACTTAACCCAAACATAGCTTCTATCTCCTCGCGGCTTAAATTGGTCAACTTATAAACCAATATCGTCTCTATCAATTCTAAAACTTTCTGCCTGAGGGCAACATCTTCAAGTTCCTGCTGTGCTTTCTCAAGTAATTGCCTAGCTTGTTCATTAACTGTGGCTTCCTCCTCAACTACTAACTGCACTATTCCTAAACCAAGGGACGTATTTGCTGTTTCATCTAATTCATCTAAATACACAAATGTGACTTGCTGACTCATCAGCAATCCTCTGTACTGCATCGGTACGCCTGGATCTAAACTTCGTTTGGCAAACACTGCTACTGCACGCCAATCTTGAATCGGTTGGTATTGATTTAAGTAAACGAAAATTTCGGCAAACAATCGCCAGTAAAAATCGGTTTTGGGTTGAAACTGAACTTCGACAAAGTAGATGGGTTGTTCAGGAAAATCCGCTATAGGTAAAAACAAACCATCGAAGCGAAAGGCTAATTCTTTGATTTCAACAGATGCAAACTGATAAGCTTCTGCTTGATTAGCAGATTGACCGATGAGTTCAAAGAGAATACCAGGCAAAGTCTGAAAAAGCTGATAAAATATCGTGTCAGTTCTCACTTTCTTTGATTTGAAAAACTAAAAAATATTATGTGCCGCAAAGTGAATAAGTGACTGTATTGGTCGTCAAGTCTCAGTGTAATCGGGATTTTTTCGCCTTCAACATAAATTACGGCATTTTAGTGTGCCGTCTGTTAATTTTTGAGTTATAACTGGCATCAACAGTATTGGGTGTAGCTGTAATTTTGTCGCTTGTGAAAACTTAATTGGGTATAGTGCAGCCTAAAGAAGTGCTGAGTAGAAGTGTTTTTGCGATCGCGTAGATAATTTTATGCATTTTCCATTAGATGCGTTGATATTTAGATAATTTAATAATATTTAACAAAACAATAAAGTTTATTTTGTCAAAATGTGCATAGGGTAAATCCGAAGTGAAAAATTTCTTTTTAGGTAAATACAGTTAGGCTGCAACAATTATGTGATGACAATCACAGATGCCCATGATTAAGATCGTCTTCTAAAAACGGGTAAACCCGCATAATTACATATAACTGAACTCTAGCCGAGTCATTAATAGGGAACACACTAATTGCCGACAGCCTTTTGAAGAAGTCTGTCGGTTTTTTATTGGCATTCTGCGGGAGTGGGGGAGTGGGAGATGGGGGGAGTGGGAGACAATTTCTTTCTATTACCTATTCCCAATGCCCAATTCCCAATGCCCCTTAAATAAAAGTTCCCCACAACCTGTTGGTAACTTGACAGGAATTCTGCCAGAGCCACTACCAAGTGTGGGGAGGGTACGATCAAATTAGAGATTTTATGGATGCTCTAGTAGACCAAAAGTATACGCTCAAATTAGCGCCCACGCATGATTATGACATCGATTGAATGACGTAATCAAAGTAGGGGGAAGCTTCGGCAGCGTCTTCGGAATTGAGTAAGTCAAGGGAGGCTTTTTTCAGACAAGCGATCGCTTCTACCATTCCTGGTACGGGAACGCCTAAAGAATTGTACATTTCCCGCACGCCAATTAAACCAATTTTTTCAATTGGTTCTTTGTCGCCGGCAAGCACCCCATAAGTAATTAGGCGTAAGTACCAACCGTAATCACGGATACATAAAGCACGTTGACGCTCTCCGAAAGCGTTGCCTCCAGGTGCGATAAAGTCAGGACGCTTTTGCCAAAGCTGTTTGGTTGCTTCCTGAACTATCTTTTTCTCGTTTTCAGTGAGGGTTGTGACAATCCGCATCCGCTGTGCGCCGGTTTGCAAGAAGTCTTTGATGTTTTTGAGTTCACCACTGCTGGGATAACGCAGTTCGTCGTCGGCTTTGAGAATAACTTGGCTAATTACAGTCATGATTAGTAAAATCACGCGACATATTACTTGCTAGTTTAACTAGTCTTAGGTACACAAATAAAGGGAGATTGTAAGGTGTCGATTACAGAATTGCTTCACACTGATGAACATGATTCACCCAAATGGCAACAGGGAGAGTTAATTGAAGTTGAAATTACAGACTTGAGTGATACGGGGGATGGTGTCGGACGTTTCTACTCGCGGGTAGTCTTTGTTCCGGATACTGTACCGGGCGATCGCGCAGTGGTACGCTTACTACACGTTAAACCCAAATACGCCCACGCCAAACTGCATTCATTATCGCAACCATCGCCTCACCGCATCCGCCCTAGTTGCATTGTCGCTGATAAATGTGGTGGTTGCCAGTGGCAGCATATCAGCTATGAGTACCAACTTGAAGCCAAACGCAATCAAGTTATTCAAGCTTTAGAACGAATTGGCGGTTTTGTGCATCCACCAGTAGACCCAGTATTGAGAGCGCCTTCAGCTTTAAGTTATCGTAATAAATCTACATATCCTGTGGGTAAATCGGCAACAGGACAAGTTCAAGCTGGTTATTACCAAAAAGGCAGCCATCAATTAGTTAACTTAAATCAATGCCCCGTGCAAGATGCACGATTAAATCCATTACTCGCACAAGTTAAACAAGATATCCACACATCACAATGGCAAGTTTATAACGAACGCCGTCACACTGGACAAATACGCCATCTTAGTTTACGCATTGGACGGCGCACTGGGGAAATGTTGCTGACAATAATAGTCAAGGACTGGAATTTACCAGGAATTGAAAAGCTTTCCGCAACGTGGTTAAAAAACTTTCCCGGATTAGTGGGAGTCTGCTTAAATCGAAATAGCGATCGCACTAATGCGATTTTTGGTAACGAAACTCGTTGCGTTGCCGGAACTTCTTATCTGCGAGAAGAATTCGCCGGATTAGAATTTCAAGTACGCCCAGATACGTTTTTTCAAGTTTACACCGAAACAGCCGAGGCGCTTTTGCAAGAAATTCAAAAAGAACTGAATTTGCAAGGTCAGGAAGTTATAGTTGACGCTTATTGTGGTATAGGCACGTTAACTTTGCCTTTGGCAAAACAAGTACGTAATATTACGGGGTTAGAAGTGCAAGCCGAAGCTGTGGAACAGGCTATTTTAAATGCGCGAAATAACAATATTAATAATGTGACTTTTGTTGTCGGCGCAGTTGAAAAATTGTTACCGCATCCTGACATTCAGCCAGATATTGTGTTATTAGATCCGCCACGTAAAGGATGCGCTCTGGATGTCATCGAATCCTTACGGCGTAAGCAACCCCCTCGTATCGTTTACGTCAGCTGTAAAGTAGCCACCCTCGCTCGTGATTTAAAACTACTTTGTGCAGATGGAATGTATACCATTACACGAATCCAACCCGCTGACTTTTTTCCTCAAACCGCTCATGTCGAAGCAGCCGCAATTCTAGTTTTATCAGCTTCTGGCAAGGGTATTTAGCCCCTTGACAAAACTCAAATTTTTGATTTTTAGTCTAGTGCATAGGAAAAATGCTAAAATTGAATTAAGCTAAACATAGAATTCATTGAATTCCATTTTTATAAAGAAATTGAAGTTGTATGGGTTACTCCTAAACTTGAATTTGGTTGTTTAAATCCCGAATCGGCAGGTAAAAGAGTATCGCTATACTCTTCTACATTATTGAAAGCATCTTTAGTTGCTAACTGCCCAACTGAAAGTTTATGCAAGCCGTTTTACACAAGCAACCGCAATTCATGAAGATAACCGATGCTCCACAGTATTTTCACAACTTAGTTTTGAAGACGCTAGTTTGAAGGCAGCACGACCACCTCAACTTATATCAGGGTACCTGCGTGTGCAAACTGATGTCTAGCTAACTGAAGGCTATGGGGTTTCTCTTGTGATTACCATTTCGCTCCGTCCAGTTGGACGTAATTGGGGCACAATTAGTTTCGCCTCAACTCTATATCTCTGTCCAATCTTAGATTTACTATTGGCAGAAATTCCCGTGAAGTTGCAAGCCGAGCTGCGACTGGGACTTCAAGAAGCCCTAGTCAATGCAGCAAAACATGGCAATCATCTCGATCCCGGAAAAACAGTAGTAGTGCGTTTTTCCTTAATAGATAATCAGTATTGGTGGATTATATCAGATCAAGGCAGCGGATTTAGTCCATGTTGTACATGCGATCGCGATCCCACAGATTATCTACCCCCAGATGAATCAGAAAACGGTCGGGGTATGACTCTACTGCATCACATTTTCGATCAGGTAGAGTGGAACCGCAAAGGCACAGAATTAAGACTTTGCAAACAGCTAGATAATCGACCGAGATTATCTCTGCGACGTTAAAGGGAAGAGGGGGAGACAAGGAGAGGGGGAGACAAGGAGAGGGGGAGATGGGGGGAAAGAATTGTTCTCCTTGTCCCCCACGCCCGTCGCCCTTGCCTCCTTGTCCCCTTGTCCCCTTGTCTCCCTGTCTTATTTCCCGTGACTCGGACAAGGTGGTGCGGAAATTGAGCGATCTAGCCAACCAGATGCTTGTTGTAATCTAGCAAGAGCTTCAGCAGGTTGATTTTTGAGGAGAAACACAAGAGCGGCGGCGGCTTGTTCGCTGGCGCGAGAATTGCGGTTAGACTTAAGGCGATGCCAATCGTTAGGAGAAATGCTCAACCTCTCCATGAGAGCTTGGGCTAATTCTAAAGTACTTAATTCATCTAATTGACTGGTTTTAGGCAGCTGGGTGGATTGGGACATAACTATTGGCTTTGCTTGCATTTACTTTTACTGTACTACTTGTGCATGAAGTCGCCTAAACAACCGCCACCAGAGTCAAATCAAGAGTTAGAATTTGAAGAAGAATTATTGTTCTTAGAGCGATCGCTTGTTGACTTGAAACAACGCTACACGCAAGTGCAACGCGATCGCATCTCCAAGGCAGAATATGAAAAACGCCGCCAAGAACTTAATCAAAATAAACATTACACTCCAGAAATGAAAGCTGAGTTAAAGCACATCAAACAGCAGTTAGAAGTGCTAGAAGTTAGCTTAGAAAGTCAGTTATTCTCTTGGAAAAGCGTCAAAAAACCTTTTTGGCAAATCATCCGCTTTGGTGGATTGGGCGTTATCATAGGCTGGATATTAAAGTCCTATGTTGGGTAATGTCGATTTTGGATTTTGGATTTTGGATTTTGGATTTTGGATTTTGCGAAAAGTTTGAGCGGAGGTTTCTTCCGATTAAAGCTTTTCAAGACAGATTTTGCGGAAAGTCACAAGCGAAGGAAACCTCCGCTTGTGAGTTCGGTGTCCGTAAATGGATTGTTGAAACGCTTGCATAGCAACAACTTTACAATCTAAAATCTAAAATCTAAAATCCAAAATGGTATAAAATCCGTTGCTCCCCTGGCTGTTTTCATGTAGTTAGCTTGGGAACAAGTCTAAAATGTAAAATTGCTATACTAAATTTTCTTGTTGTATAAAGACTATGGTAAAGCGACGGATAGCAGAAATATTACGAAGTGGTCAACCTGATGAATCTCTTTTAATTCAAGGCTGGGTGCGGACAAAACGCGAGTTGAAAGGATTTTCTTTTATCGAAGTTAATGACGGTTCATCGCTGGCTAGTTTGCAAGTCGTGATGAATCAAGATTTGCCAGATTATGAGGCTATCATCAAAAAGCTGAATACAGGCGCTTCGGTTGAAGTGGCAGGGGTGCTGGTTCCTTCCCAAGGTAAAGGACAGCGGATTGAGTTGAAAGCCGAAACGGTGAAAGTCTACGGTGAAGCTGATCCCGAAACTTACCCGCTGCAAAAGAAACGCCATTCTTATGAGTTTTTGCGGACAATTGGACACTTGCGAAGCCGTACCAATTCCTTTGGTGCAGTTTTCCGCGTCAGAAACGCTTGTGCGACAGCAATTCACCAATTTTTCCAAGAACGCGGCTTTTTGTGGGTACACACACCGATCATCACCGCTAGCGATTGCGAAGGAGCGGGTGAACTTTTCAACGTCACCGGTTTTAACCTAAAAGACATTCCCCGCACCGAGAAGAACGCCGTAGACTACGCTCAAGACTTTTTTGGCAGACCGACATACCTAACAGTTAGCGGTCAATTAGAAGCCGAAGTCATGGCGATGGCTTTTAGTAACGTTTATACTTTTGGTCCTACCTTTCGTGCGGAAAATTCTAACACATCGCGCCATTTAGCCGAATTTTGGATGGTTGAGCCAGAAATGGCATTTTGCGATTTAGATGGCGATATGGATTTAGCCGAAGCGTTTCTTAAACACGTTTTCAAATATGTGTTGGAAACTTGCCCGGAAGATATGGAATTTTTTAATCAACGAATTGATGATACAGTGCTGGCAACGGCAGAAAATATTATTAATAATGAATTCCAGCGTTTAACTTATACAGAAGCAATTTCCCTATTAGAAAAAGCCGATGTCAAGTTTGAATATCCGGTAAGTTGGGGTTTAGATTTACAATCAGAACACGAACGTTATCTAGCCGAACAATTATTTAAAAAGCCCGTCATCGTGTCCGATTATCCAGCAAAAATAAAAGCGTTTTATATGCGTTTGAGCGATGATGAAAAGACAGTGCGAGCGATGGATATTCTCGCACCGAAAATAGGCGAAATTATCGGCGGTTCGCAACGTGAAGAACGTTTAGATGTGTTGGAAAAGCGGATTTTAGCGCAAGGAATGAAGCCAGAAGATTTGTGGTGGTATCTCGATTTGCGTCGTTATGGAACCGTTCCCCATGCTGGTTTTGGCTTGGGTTTTGAGCGCTTGGTGCAATTCATGACGGGTATGGGAAATATTCGCGATGTAATTCCGTTCCCCAGAACACCGCAAAGTGCCGAATTTTAAGCATATTTAGAAACCCGGTTTCTCTGAGAAACCGGGTTTCTTGCTAGCTATTCATCAGATAAAATAGCAACTTCGGTCTATAGCTTGTTTATACTGTATTATCCATCATTGTTTTCAAATTAAACCTACTGACCAGATGGTAAGCGTTGATGAATGTGTCGTTAACTCCTGAGCTTGAACAGTTTATCCAAAGTCAACTTGAAAGCGGTAGGTATGCTTCATCTGACGAATTGATTATTGCGGGGATCAAGCTTTTAGAGGAACGCGATCGCCTGAAACAAAAGTCGATTTGAGGAGCTGCAACAGAAAATTATAATTGGTATTGAAGCTACCGAACGCGGTGAGGTTGTTGATGGGAAAACGGTTTTGCGCGAACTGCAACACCAAGCAAAACAGCGTCGTTAATCAAAATATTGAAGTTGTGCGGAGTAAGTCTCAAAAATTAGGCAAAAAGCCATTTCCAAAGAAAATGGCTGAAAATCTCGATTTAGAATTTAAAGAGTGAGAGAGTGCGATCGCACTCTCTTTGAAGTTCTGAGTGGAGATTTCCTCCCCTCAGATTCTTCTGTTAAATTTCAAATGGGTTTTTACGCCATTTGATTTTCAATTGCCCACCGCGCTAATTCAGTGCGGTTGTGCAAATTGGTTTTGCCCAACATATTGGAAACGTGGCTTTCAACGGTGCGCTGACTGACGTTTAGTTCTTCAGCGATTTCCCGGTTAGCTAAACCCCTAGCAACAAACTGAACTACTTTCAGTTCGGTTGGAGTTAGCTGCACATCGAAGGGAACTTGAATGCGGGAACCGTTTTCTCCTCCTTTTGCTTGGTGTTCTTTCCAGCGGATAGTTTGTTTGAGCGAAGATTCAACTTGGGCAACGAGTTCTTCAGGTTCAAAAGGTTTGACCATGTAGACATCAGCACCTTTATTTAATCCTTTAACTCTGTCGGCACTTTGACCTTTCGCAGAAAGGAAAAGAACGGGAATCCAGCTGGTGCGTTCGTTTTGCCGGACTTGTTCAACAAAAGTATATCCGTCCATTTCCGGCATCATCACGTCGCAGATGATCATGTCAGGGATATCCTGCTCTAAAATTTCCAGAGCTTCCCGACCATTTTCCCCAGTGATGACTTCATATCCCCGGAATTCCAAGTAATCCTTCACCAGCAAGATGAGGTTAGGGTCATCATCAATCAGTAGAAGTCTTTTGTGATCTTTCATGCTGGGCTCTTTCATAGCAGTGGCACTTGTCGCGCTTGGGTCCATCAAGGTCTTGATTAGTTATCCTCTATGGTGGATTATTGAGATGTTGTCCTTTTTTTCCCACTTAACTTGCCTTTGCTTAAGCGATGTCACAAAAGCGATTTTCACTTTTGTGATATTAGTCATTCAAGGGCAAAACTCCAGTAAGGATACGTAGAGCAGTAGTTATATAATGCGCTATTATAGATCGCTTTGTACGTGGCTGGTGGAAAACACTGATTACATAATAATCTTTTGCGTTCACACGTAGGTATTGAGGTTCGATCGCCCTATCTAAAAACCAACCAAGCGCTTTAATTATGCTGACTGCTGTTTCATATCCAGTGGATGTTCGCTCATAAACAAAGGAAGTTTCAAAGCATATGTTGGGTCAAAAATGCATATTCCACCACCATATTGCCTATCAAGTGTTCTTGATTAAGCCGCTTTCCGGGACTTCCGGGGTAACGCAGGCGATACCAGACACCATCCGGGTAAACCACCATTATCGGTCTAGAACAACAAACTCGCAAGCAGTTAATTTGGGTCTTGTGAAATGCAAGTGGGATATTTGTCTTGCGGCTGGTCAAGTTTGAGCTTTTGCAATCGAAGAAGCAAATGTTCCCAAGATTCCAGATTAGCTTGTTTTGTGTAGCTTTTTGGAACTATCTGGTCAGCGCATATAAAAACATGTGGCTGAAGGAATGCAAGTCCTAAAGTTTTTACACAATTTCTTAAGGTTTATTGCCTTTGAACAGAAGTGGTTTTTGGGATTTTCACACCAAGACTGGATCTACTCATTGTTACTCGTTAAGCGGCTCCCTGATTACTGTTCTATATCAATTTTTCAACGCAAGCAAATAAATTTGACTATATAAAAATATTCGTAACTTGCAAAACAAAACCCGGTAAACAAAAAATAATTGAGTATTTGTACTTAAGTATAACTTTGGTTGCTTAGTTCGGGAACCCGTACAAGTCAATTTGTTGCCATTGCATACCGCAGTTAGGTACATTAGCACTCAGGAGTCGAGAGTGCTAATAAGAGGCGAGAAATTCGTATGGCAGCTGTATCTCTAAGCGTTTCTACAGTAAAACCTTTAGGCGATCGCGTTTTTATAAAAGTGAGCGCCTCTGAAGAAAAGACCGCAGGTGGTCTGTATTTGCCCGACACAGCCAAAGAAAAGCCCCAAGTAGGCGAAGTGGTTGCTGTCGGTGACGGCAAGCTCAAAGACGACGGGGGTCGTCAAGCATTGGATGTAAAAGTCGGTGACAAGGTGCTGTACTCTAAGTACGCCGGTACCGACATCAAACTCGGCACTGACGAATATGTCCTGCTTTCAGAAAAAGACATTTTAGCAGTGGTTAGTTAGTCGATAGTGGTTAGTCGATAGTGGTTAGTCGATAGTCGATAGTGGTTAGTCGATAGTCGATAGTCGATAGTCGATAGTCGATAGTCGATAGTCGATAGTCGATAGTGGTTAGTAGAACAAGCAACAACGCTCCAACCAACAACCAACAACGCTCCAACTAACAACCAACAACGCTCCAACTAACAACCAACAATTAACAAATTTACAAATAGCAGGTTGAACTTAGGCAATTATGGCAAAGCGCATTATCTATAACGAAAACGCCCGTCGCGCCCTCGAACGAGGCATGGACATCCTGGCTGAAGCTGTGGCTGTTACCCTAGGTCCCAAGGGTCGTAACGTGGTGCTAGAGAAGAAATTTGGCGCACCACAAATTGTCAATGATGGTGTGACGATCGCCAAAGAAATCGAATTAGAAGACCACGTAGAAAACACTGGCGTTGCTTTGATTCGTCAGGCTGCTTCTAAAACCAACGATGCTGCTGGTGACGGTACAACAACAGCAACCGTGCTAGCTCACGCAATGGTCAAAGAAGGCTTAAGAAACGTTGCAGCTGGTGCAAATGCGATCGCCCTCAAGCGCGGTATTGACAAAGCTACCGGCTTTTTGGTAGAGAGCATTGCTAACCAAGCTCGTCCTGTAGAAGATTCTAAAGCGATCGCTCAAGTTGCGGCAATTTCGGCTGGTAACGACGAAGAAGTCGGTCAGATGATTGCCCAAGCAATGGACAGAGTAGGCAAAGAAGGCGTAATTTCCCTAGAAGAAGGGAAATCTATGACCACCGAATTAGAAATCACCGAAGGGATGCGCTTTGACAAAGGCTACATCTCTCCTTACTTCGCAACCGATCCCGAACGGATGGAAGCAGTGTTTGATGAGCCTTATATTTTGCTCACAGACAAGAAAATCGCTTTGGTACAAGACCTCGTACCAGTGTTAGAGCAAGTTGCTCGTGCTGGTCGTCCTTTGGTGATTCTCGCCGAAGATATTGAAAAAGAAGCTTTGGCAACTTTGGTTGTGAACAGACTGCGTGGCGTGTTGAACGTTGCTGCTGTCAAGGCTCCTGGATTTGGCGATCGCCGCAAGGCTATGTTAGAAGATATCGCCGTTCTCACTGGCGGTCAACTAATCACCGAAGATGCTGGTTTGAAGCTTGACAATACCAAGCTAGATATGCTAGGTAAAGCTCGCCGCATCACCATCACCAAAGACAACACCACGATTGTTGCCGAAGGTAACGACGTTGCTGTGAAGGCTCGTGTCGAACAAATCCGTCGTCAGATGGATGAAACGGAATCGACCTACGACAAAGAAAAGCTGCAAGAGCGTTTGGCTAAACTTGCTGGTGGTGTCGCTGTCGTGAAAGTCGGTGCAGCTACCGAAACCGAAATGAAGGACAAGAAGCTGCGCTTAGAAGACGCTATCAATGCTACCAAAGCTGCTGTGGAAGAAGGTATCGTTCCTGGTGGTGGTACAACTCTCGCTCACTTGACACCTCAGCTCGAAGAATGGGCAAATGGCAGCTTGAAGGGTGAAGAGTTAATTGGTGCTTTGATTGTAGCTCGTGCATTGGCTGCTCCTCTGAAGCGGATTGCTGAAAACGCCGGTCAGAATGGTGCGGTGATTGCTGAACGTGTGAAAGAGAAGGAATTCAATGTTGGCTACAACGCTGCGACTAACGAGTTTGTCGATTTGTTTGGCGCTGGTATTGTTGACCCTGCGAAAGTGACTCGTTCTGCTTTGCAAAACGCTGCTTCTATCGCTGGTATGGTGTTGACAACCGAATGTATCGTTGTTGACAAGCCTGAGCCTAAGGATGCTGCTCCTGCTGGTGGCGGCGGTATGGGCGGTGGCGACTTCGATTATTAAGGTTTATTAACCCCCTTATTTTTGACGGCTGTCTCCTGCGGGAGGCGGCTGTTTTTTTAACGCAAAGGAACGCGAAGGGAGGCGCAAAGGGGCGCAGAGGAGGAGGAGAGAGTATGGATTCATTTAAGATTGAGATTTTGTTTGAGTGTTAAAAACTTGCGCTCCTAGTTCAAAGGCTTCTTTTTTCTCTTCATCAGTTAAATAACGGTTGTCGGCGGGATGGCGAGGATCGCCACCGGCTTCTAGATATCGCTGTCTAGCTTGGGCAAAAATTTCTCTCAGTCTTTGATATTTTTGCTTTTCTAATAATGTTGGTTCTTTCATAGTTCTGATGCCCAAGAAATAGGAGCTATCTCGCCATTTTGCAACAAAAGTGCTGTAGGTAAAACGCGGCTAGGAGTGGTGATGTAGTAAAATCCCCTTTCCTCATCATAAAACATACCCTCAAGGAGTCCTAAAGTTTCTAAAGCATTGAGAACGAGATATTGTGCTTCTGTTGGCTCCATGAATGCTGAAATAGATTGAATGAAAGGAATTTTACAGGAATAGGCACCCAAAAGGCGATCGCGCTACCAACAGCATATTAAATTAACCACACGCCCGCGCAGAGGAGGAAGAGAGAAGTTATTTGTTTGATGAGACTAAAGCTGTAATCTGCTGTAGAATGTCGTTTTGCTCCTGTTTAATTGTTTCGAGCCTGGTTAAAAGTTTTGCCAGTCGTTCGTTGTTTGGCTGCGAGGTTAAGGCAGAAGTGGAATTGTCTGTAAAGATGTTTAGGGGTTTAAAGCTGAATTTGAATAAAGACTGAACGAGTTTGAAAGGGGCAATTAGTGTGATTAATAAACCTTTCTCAATCAAACGACTGAAAGCTTTAATGAATTGCCAGAGAATAAAGATAGTTAACAGTATTATGACTATGCTATAGATTGGGTGATTAACTCCCCACATTAGTGATTTAATTGTCCAGGAGATTGTTGGATGAGCATCAATCCAAAGTTGGAGGGTATCTAATCGATGATTGATGAACTCATTGACAGCCTTTTCAATTGCTGTAGAGGCAGCATTACTCAGTTGTTCTGCTTTTTGAATAGTATCTTCTAGAGAATTCTTACTTTTTTCAAAGGTTTCTACGATAGAACCTTCCGCAAGCTTTGCAGTTTCACTGATGGTATTTACTGCTTTTCCACTTGCTACGCTAAGATTATCAACTGCCTTAGTTGCAGTTTGACTCAATGAATAAGAAGCTTGTTCAGCTGTTTGTGTAACACTAGAAATAGCTGCATTAGTCTTTTCAGCCACCATATCAGTTGCTTTAGCAGCTACCTCAGTTAAAGAGCCTTTTGCTTTGTCCGTAACTTCAGCAACTGTATTTACAGCTTTACCAGTTGCTGAAGTTACGGTACTAACTGCTCTACCAACATTTTCATTTAAATAATTGTTTGTTTTTTCGGCTGTTTCGGATACAGTGCTGAGGGATTTATTAGTTAATTCACTTAGAGAATTAACTGTTTTACCAGTCTTTTCATTCAAAAAATATATGGTATTTACTGCTTTTCCACTTGCTACGCTAAGATTATCAACTGCCTTAGTTGCAGTTTGACTCAATGAATAAGAAGCTTGTTCAGCTGTTTGTGTAACACTAGAAATAGCTGCATTAGTCTTTTCAGCCACCATATCAGTTGCTTTAGCAGCTACCTCAGTTAAAGAGCCTTTTGCTTTGTCCGTAACTTCAGCAACTGTATTTACAGCTTTACCAGTTGCTGAAGTTACGGTACTAACTGCTCTACCAACATTTTCATTTAATTATCCAAATGTTCATCAACTTGCTGACTAGCTTTGTCAATTAGCTGATTCGCCAGGTGATTAACTGCTTGTTGCCCATTTTTAAAGGAAAGATATCCCACCAACCCCACAGCCGCAAAGATTTGCAGCACAAAGGGAACGACAAGAATCAAGCGCAGAGGTATCGATTTAGTTTTCTTAGCAGGATGGGTGTTTCTGGGGTTCAACTGCATTGTCAAAAGGAATGTATAAAGTTACTTCACAACCAATTGAGTTGTGTAAATGCCACAGAACCAGTTTTCTTTCAACCTCTCCTGTTTTTTTATGCATTTTTGCGCTCTCGATTTATCCGTGGCAGGTATTTTTCGGGAGAAGTAACTTTATAGTTCCCGTAAAACTCTGGAAAATATTTATTAGTATGGGTAATTAACTTACCTTAATAAGATTACTAAGATTATTTTCGATTCCACACCAATGAGCCAAACTAACCCGGAAACAACACCGCTATACACCCTCAATCCACTAACCCGATTTTCTGACAGAACAGCGGATTATGTAAACTATCGACCAAGCTACCCAGCCGCAGCAATTGATATTATCTTGGAAGGGTTAGCACCACCGACGCAACTTTTAGCAGCAGATATTGGTGCGGGTACTGGTATCTCCTCGCGGTTGTTGGGTAAACGCGGAGTTAGCGTCATTGCTGTTGAACCAAATGCAGCGATGAGAGAAGCAGCTGAATCACATCCAAAAGTTGAATTTCGAGATGGAACAGCAGAAGTTACTAACTTACCTGATGCATCTGTTGATTTGGTAACTAGTTTTCAAGCTTTTCATTGGTTTAATCCAGAACCAACTTTGCAAGAATTCCACCGCATTTTGAAACCATTGGGAAGGTTAGCGGTAGTGTGGAATCACCGCGATCAAGAAGATACTTTTACTGGTGAATATAACCAATTAATACGCGCAGCATCGAATAGTGAACCAGTACAGGAGCGGATTAAGTCTGTAGAACCAATATTAGCAAGTCTCCATTTTATTAACCTTCGCAAACACACTTTTTTTCATCGGCAATAATTAGATTTAACAGGGCTAATTGGTCGTACTATGAGTTATTCTTACGTTCCTCGTGAAGGACTAATGCAGCAGCAACTCGTTGTTAGTTTGCAAGATTTATATCAACGCTTTGCCAATGAAGATGGTTTTGTTTACATGGTTGATAGCACTAGTGTGCATATTTTAGAAGCAATTGAAAATTAAAAGTAGAAGATAAATTAGGGTGCATTATTTAGTATTTGATTAATTCTCACGCCAAGTCGCATACCGCTAAGGCGGAACCCGAAGGGTAGACGCAAAGTTATTTTTTAGCGTATTTGCGCTAAATTGTTATGATTTATTCAACCTAATATCAAATTTTAAAATGGCAAAAGCTCGTTATGAAGGATATTCTGAAGGCACTCCGACAAAGTTAGTTAAAGAAACTTTTGGTGATACTAAAATTTATGCTCAAAATGCTAAATCTATACTAAATCCGGCAACTGGTTTTATCGCTGCTTATGATTTTACTTTAAATCCTTATCGGGGTTGTCAATACGGATGTAGTTATTGTTATGCTGCGGCTTTTAGTCCTAATTCTCAAATGCGGCAAGATTGGGGAAAATGGGTAATTATCAAGGAAAATGCTGCACAAGTTTTAGAGAAGGAGTTAGAAAACTGGTATAAGAAAAATCCTCACAAATTTCCGAAAATTTATATGAGTAGCGTTACAGATCCTTATCAACCAATTGAGTCTAAACATCAGCTAACGCGCTCTTTGTTAGAGGTAATGCTTGAATATCGTCCAACGTTGGTGATTCAAACTCGCAGTCCAATTATTACCAGAGATATCGATATTTTACAACGATTTCAGCGGTTGCGAATTAATATGAGTATACCCACTGGGAGCGAGTCTGTAAGAAGAGATTTTGAAGCGCGATCGCCTAGCATCAAAGCTAGAATCAATGCTATTACCAAAATCAAACAAACTATTGACCCTTTAAAAGGTTTTATTCCGAAAGTTTCTATCACCATTACGCCTCTACTTCCCACTTTACCACAAGACGAAGCCGCTTTTATTGAGAAATTAGCGATCGCAGATAGAATTGTCATTCAGGAATTTCACGCAAGCCATAATCGTTCGCTTGTGGCAGGAACCCGCGAAGAAGCACAAGGTATTAAGCAAAAATACGCTTGGTGGTATGACTTAGAACAAGTAAATTATATAAAGTTTAAGGAAACTTTAATTTCTCGTCTTCCTGACGTGGAAATCAAAGAAGGAAAAGACGGCTTTGGTTATGAGTAATGCTATAGCAAATTGGTGGCGAAGTCAGCAATTTAAATCTGCGCTGAAGCGTGGCAATACGCAACTTGCAAGAAAATTGTTGCAAGAAATTCAAAAATCTGGAGCCAAATTTTCCTGGTTAGAGAAGCTATTTAGAGATAAGCTTCAGTTAGAAAGTTATTCGCAGCAAGACAAAAGAGAGGTAGCCAATTTAAGTTTTAAATTAACTGAAGCACTTCAAAAACTAGAAAATTTAAATACTGAAGTAGCTTTTGATAAACAAGATAATTTTATATTCAAGCCAGAAGTCGAATTTATCAATTTTGTCTCCAAAGCATTTAAGCTAATAGAAACTGATGTCAACAAGCTACAATCAACTAGTCTGGATGAGCGTATATTTGATGACTTTGAAGCTCGATTAGTTGAATATATCAAAGAAGAATTTAGTCGGATACCTGACAATAAGTTAAAAATTAAAATAGAAGATGCTCTGGAAGATATTAATAGCTTAAAAAGTGGACAAGATCCAGATTACCGTTTTAGTCTGACTCCCCATGTCTACTTTATGAAGTATTTTTTAGAAAATGTCTACTGCATTTACCTAGCTTGGTTTCTGATATACAAAGCTGGTTTACTACCAACTAAGATTAACATACTTGATATTGCCGCAGGTCCGGGAACAGTTGCTTATGCTTTAGCTTTGTTTTTACAGAGTACTAGCGGCTTTTTCGATATTCAGCAAATGCATATATCTTACTATTCTTTAGAAAAACAAGATGCTTTTCAATTTCGAGGGTTACAATTTTGGCGACGATATATAGAATCGCGAAAAACGCCTGTAAATGCTTACTTTCGCTTTGTAACTGACGACATCTTTACTTGGAATTCTCAATCTAGTAATATCCCAAAAGATTTTTTTGACTTTATAACTGTTTCCCATTGTTTTTTTAACACTCCAGTTAAAAGCCTTCAAGCAAATAATATCTACAAACAAATATTTGCTACTAGATTAAAGCCACAAGGTTATGTGCTGCTAGTTGTCCAAGATAAGAAGCTATTTAAAGCTTATGATGCTTATCAAGTAGAAGACCAAGAACAGGAAAAAAAGGTGGTAAATAAATTCTTGGCAGAACTTGGGTTAGAACTTGTGTGGTATAAGTATCTTACATCGACAGGCTCAAGAATACCTTATTCGGCTGTTGAGTTTGCAAAATTTGCTAAAGATAAATTACATAAGCAATTGTATATGAGTTCGATGATTCAAAAGTATCTTGGTCATAAGTATCAGCCATGCTATACCTTAGATGATTATGTAATATTGGCGAAAAAATCTTAATATTAATTTATGATAATTTGTGAATCAATGTAACTATCAAACAGCAGAACCAGAAAATGGCTGGCATGGCAAACTTAATTTAGTGTACGCCGATCGCCTGGGTACAACTGCCCTAATTCATAACTCGCATCAAGCCCCACTGAAGGTACAGCGCCCATTTTACCCAGAAGGACAGCAAATTTGTCATAGCGTCATTTTACATACCGCTGGGGGCGTTGTGGGAGGCGATCGCATGACTCTTAATTTCCACCTTCAACCGAATACCCAAGCATTAATTACTACAGCCGCTGCTAGTAAAATTTATCGCAGTAACGGCACTCAGGCAAAACAAAGCGTCAATATACAAGTTGATGCTGGCGCTTGTTTGGAATGGTTTCCTCAAGAAACTATTGTTTTTAACGGGGCAATTTATCGGCAAGATTTACGGGTAGAATTAGCTACGAAAGCTAGTTATTTAGGCTGGGAAATTACTCGATTTGGTCGCAGTGCTAGAGGTGAGAAATTTGTGCAGGGAGAATGGCGCAATTATACTGAAATTTGGCAAGAAGGCAAACCGTTGTGGATTGATAGACAATGGCTACCTGGTAGTGAAGAAGTTTTTTATAGTCCTCACGGCTTGGCTGGGCAACCAATTACAGGTAGTCTAGTTTGGGTGGGAAGTGCTGTGAGTGCGGAAATTGTGGAAAAAGCCCGAAATCTATGGAAAAGTTCCACTCCTCACTCCCCACTCGCTACTTCCCATTCCCTAGCAGGTGTTACTCGTTTGGAAAATGGATTTTTGTGTCGATATCGTGGTTGTTCTACGTCTGAGGTGAGAAACTGGTTTATTGATGTTTGGCAGTTGCTGCGGATGTCTTTTTTGAATTGTGATAAGTGTGTGCCGAGGGTTTGGCAGATTTAAACGAACCGCGAAGACGCGAAGAACGCGAAGGAAGAGAGAGAGATGCAACTTACGCCGCAGGAGAAGGATAAGCTGTTGATTTTTACGGCTGCATTGTTAGCAGAAAGACGTAAGGAAAGAGGTTTGAAGTTGAATTATCCGGAGGCGATCGCTTATATTTCTGCTGCTATTTTGGAGGGTGCAAGAGATGGACAAACTGTTGCAGATTTAATGAGTTATGGTACAACTCTATTAACAAGAGATGAGGTGATGGAAGGTGTGCCGGAAATGGTGCATGAGGTGCAAGTGGAGGCAACTTTTCCTGATGGGACTAAGTTGGTAACTGTGCATAATCCAATAAGATAAATCTCACGCAAAGACGCAGAGGCGCAAAGTATGATACCTGGAGAAATTATTACGTCTGATGGCGAAATTGAATTAAATGCGGGGTGTTCTACTGTAAGATTGCTGGTGGCAAATACAGGAGATAGACCAATTCAAGTTGGTTCGCATTTTCACTTTTTTGAAGTTAATGCAGCTTTAAATTTTGATCGGGAACAAGCAAGGGGAATGCGTCTTGATATTCCTGCGGGGACTGCTGTGAGGTTTGAACCAGGAGATGAAAAAGAAGTTACTTTAATTCCTCTTGCTGGTAGCCGGCAAGTTTACGGTTTTAATGCCAGAATTAATGGCAACCTCTAAAAACCCTTTGCGTACCTCTGCGCTTCCCTCCGCGTCCCTTTGCGTTTAAAAAAGATTATTTTCTAATTTGGAACGGTAGAAACAAACATCAAATTCTAGGAAAAAATTGCTTTGTCCAAGAATCAAGGTAGGGCTGCTTACCCATGCAAATACTAACTACTATTTTTCAACGCAGAGGGACGCTAAGGTAAACGCAAAGGTACGCAAAGAAGTTAGAGTTTGTTTGCCACACGTTTGATGCCTTCTTTGAGGTGGAGAACGTTAAAGTTGAGAATAAGACCAAGTTTGCAATTAGCTAGTTTGAGATAAGTTAAAAGTTGTACTGAGTGAATTGGTTTAATAGATTCTACAGATTTGACTTCAATAATTACTTTATTTTCGACTATTAAATCCAATCGATAAACACAATCTAATTTCACCTCTTCATAAATAAGCGGTAATGGAACTTGCTTACCAACATTTAATCCCTTCTTTGTCAACTCGTAATACAAACACTCCTCATAAGCTGACTCTAATAAACCCGGTCCCAACGCTGTATGCACTCGCATCCCACAGCCAATTATCACCCCACTCAAATCATTCTCATCCATCCTCAGCGAACCCTTTGCGCTTACCTTCGCGCTACGCCATATTGGCAGAGGGCACAGCCCCTGCCAAATGGCTCCCCTTTGCGTTTAAACTCGATTTTAACCTCCATTACTAAAAGTGCATTATGCCTTACAGAATGTCCCGTCGCGCTTACGCAGAAACTTTTGGTCCCACTGTCGGAGATAGAGTCCGACTTGCTGATACAGAATTATTTATCGAAGTTGAACAAGATTTCACAACTTACGGCGATGAAGTGAAATTCGGTGGTGGTAAAGTTATTAGAGATGGGATGGGACAATCTCCTATTTCTAATGCTGATGGTGCGGTTGATTTAGTAATTACCAATGCTTTGATTCTCGATTGGTGGGGTGTTGTCAAAGCAGATATTGGCATTAAAGATGGCAAAATTTTCAAAATCGGGAAAGCTGGAAATCCTTATATTCAAGATAATGTAGATATTATTATCGGTCCTGGAACTGAAGCTTTAGCGGGGGAGGGAATGATTCTCACCGCTGGGGGTATCGATACCCACATTCATTTTATTTGTCCGCAACAAATTGAAGTGGCGATCGCTTCTGGTATCACGACGATGATTGGCGGCGGTACGGGTCCCGCAACAGGCACAAATGCCACCACTTGCACGCCTGGACCCTGGAATATTTACCGAATGCTGCAAGCTGCTGATGCTTTCCCCATCAATTTGGGATTTTTAGGCAAAGGCAACACTAGCCTACCTCAAGGGCTGGTAGAACAAGTTAACGCGGGTGCGATCGGCTTAAAGTTGCACGAAGATTGGGGAACTACGCCAGCAACAATTGATACTTGCCTCCACGTTGCTGATGAATATGATGTGCAAGTGGCAATTCATACCGACACTTTGAATGAAGCCGGGTTTGTAGAAGATACGATCGCTGCTTTTAAGAATCGCGTTATCCATACATACCACACCGAAGGCGCAGGTGGAGGACACGCACCAGATATTATCAAGGTTTGCGGTACGCCGTGCGTGTTACCATCTTCTACCAATCCGACACGCCCTTACACGGTGAACACTTTGGATGAACACCTGGATATGTTGATGGTGTGTCATCATCTCGATCCAGCGATCGCTGAGGATGTCGCTTTTGCTGAGTCGCGCATTCGTCGGGAAACAATCGCCGCCGAAGATATTTTACACGACTTGGGCGCGTTTAGTATGATTTCTTCCGATTCCCAAGCGATGGGACGGGTAGGGGAAGTGATAATTAGAACTTGGCAGACGGGGCATAAAATGAAGGTGCAACGGGGAGACCTCTCCCCAACCCCTCTCCTACAAGGAGAGGGGCAAAGAGCGGATAATTTTCGGGCGAAGCGGTATGTTGCCAAGTATACGATAAATCCGGCAATTACTCATGGAATTGCTGAGTATGTCGGTTCGGTGGAAGAGGGGAAAATAGCAGATTTGTGTTTGTGGCGTCCTGCTTTTTTTGGCATCAAGCCTGAGATAGTAGTTAAAGGGGGAATGATTGCTTGGTCGCAAATGGGTGATGCTAATGCGAGTATTCCCACACCGCAACCTGTACACATGCGTCCGATGTTTGGTAGTTTTGCAGGTGCGCGTCATGCCACATCGTTAACTTTTGTTTCGCAAGCAGCGTTAGAAAGAGAAATTCCCAGTCAACTCGGTTTGCAAAAGCAAATTGTTGCAGTTTCCGGGACACGTCAATTGAGTAAGCGGGATATGAAGTTGAATGATGCGTTACCTCACATTGAAGTTGATGCGGAAACTTATGAAGTTAGGGCTGATGGAGAGTTGCTGACTTGCGAACCGGCGACGATTTTACCAATGGCACAAAGATACTTTTTGTTTTAATTCATGACCGAGCAATTTACTGATTATGATAGTCCTTGGAAAGAAGTTATTGAAAGCTTTTTTCCTCGCTTTTTAGAATACTTCTTTCTTGATGCCTACATTGTTATTGATTGGGAAAGAGACTATGAATTTCTCGATACTGAACTGCAACAGTTAGAACCTGATGCAGAAATTGGCAAGCGTTTAGTCGATAAAGTAGCGAAAGTTTGGCTGCTGGATGGTGAAGAAGCTTGGGTATTAATTCATGTGGAAGTCCAAGGGCAATATGACAGCAACTTTGCCGAAAGGATGTATACATATAATTATCGCTTGTTTGACCGTCATAAAAAGCAAGTTATTAGCTTGGCGGTTTTAGCGGATGAATCAGCGAGTTGGCGACCTTCAAGTTATAACTATCAACTTGGGGGATGTCGTGTCAGCTTAGAGTTTCCTATCGCGAAACTTTTAGACTATGAAGCTGACTGGAAAAGCTTGGAACAAAGCACCAATCCCTTTAGTATAGTCGTCATGGCACATTTAAGAACAAAGGCGACAAACCGAAACCCCGAAAGCAGGCTACAGTGGAAATTGAGCTTAGTCAGAATCCCCAGAGCGCCAAGTCCCCAAAAGCTGGGCGAAATCCCCAATTTCCAAGTAAGTTATAATCCAAAAAATCACTAAAGCCACAAACTGCAAAAATGGTTTATACTACGTCGTCAAGTTCTACTGACAGTCAAGAAATATTCCCCAAAATAGAAATTAGTTATGGGAGAAATTCACGTCCCGAAGAAGTTGACGTTGTTGTTACCATGTCTAATATCCCCCGACCGCAAATAGAAGCCGCGTTATATAAAATTCAAGAACACGTACGCACAAATATTCCCACACTTTTTGGGCAACCACCCCGCTCTTAAATATGATTAAATCTCGGTAGAGCGCCTATTCGCTTCAGGCAGTAGTTGACCCAAATACCCACCGACACCAACTTTCGCCAAGTCGCCAAAGGTGGGGCGGAAGTATAGAATCTACATCAGGTTTTTTGTAGGCAGCACCCTCTCCAAAAATTTGAGCAAAAGTTAAGCGCATTAAAAATCTACTGGATTAACGGCGGTAGCGGTATCGAGTTTTTGCATCTCGACTATGTACTGGTATTGGCGGTAGCTTTGGTTGTTGCGGGTTACTAAACTGCCAAAGCCTTCGTTAATGGTGACTTGAATATCGTTATTGGTGCTTTGGTTGGTTTCATTAAGATACCTCGCGGCTTTCAGCATCAACGCAACGAATAAGCTTTCAGCGGTGTTACTACTTGAAGCGGTTAAGCCGATCGCTGCTAAGTCTGCTTTAGAAATTGTTAAGTTACTAGAGTCTTGTGTAGCGTTATCACCAAAAACTTGAGCTAGTGTTGGTTCTGCCATTTGTCAATACTCGGATTTAACGAAGTGAATAAATCAGTTTTATTTGTTATTCAAGTAAGTGTAAATGTTCCGGTTTTATGTAAATACAGAACAATTAATTAGGCGTTGTAAGTATTGCCACGATTACATTAGATACGATTTTAGTTAATAGCTAAACACAAAAATATTCTGGTTTAACCACTGTCAATGGTTAAACAATAAGTCTCAAAAAGATAAAAATATGAAAATTGATGGAGAAGGACAAGCTTGTACTTTGTCCGATTCTGACTATTCTAAAATTCGCAAGCAGATTAAATCTAAAAAATATAAATTGCTTTTAGATTTAGCACAGGAACCGGGGAAAGGTGGGGGGCGTTAGTGCAGCTGCGGGTTGAGGATTGTTACAACCCGGACTTATCGCCACGCGAGTATATCAATTTCCGCGCTCGGACTCGTAAGGCTAGCCCCGATGGAAAGCGGCAAACACGCATCTGTGTTTGTACACGCGGTTTTGAGGGAATCGCTATCTAACTACAAGCCGGAGTCAAACTCGCCCTGGATGTTTTGCGATCGCACCGGTGACAAACCAATAACTCTAAGATGGGCTGACATGATTCTCCGCGCAGCTGTAGAGAAAGCCGGTCTTGCGGCTAAGGGCATCTCGACTCACAGCACCAGGAGGAGTTTCATCACCAAGCTACACCGCAACGGAACTGATTTGTACACCATCAAAAAAATTACTCCTCACAAGGATGGAAAGGCTTTGGAGCGTTATGTGGAAATTGACTCTGACCGTGTAAAAGGAGCAATCGCCGCGCTATGAAGATTCTTTTATTTCACCAGCATCTGCTAAGATGTCCAGATTTAATTTCAGGACGCCTGCTGTTACTAGATTCCGAGGCAACGGCGATCGCCAATACTTACATTGCCACTAGTGGGCTTTTTAATTTTTTATTCTTGAGAAAGTCGAGAAGCGATCGCGCTCAGTTGTTGCATCATCTCCGGGTGATCCAGAAAAAGGGTGGGTAGATTGTGCAAGCAAAATGCAGCCGTCTGGGTGGCGGTGGTTCTATCGATATCGGGGTTGTGATACTGAATAAAGTCGATAAATCTAGCCAGCTCAGTACCCGCTCGTTCGGTCGCTTTGTAAAGTGGACTTAGAGGGTAAATCAGACTTGGCGGACGCAATTTAGCCGCATAAGACTGGGAAAAAAAGCGATCGCCCACGCTAAATCTTTGAAAAATAACGACCTTGTTGATTGGTTAAAGCTCGACCGGTTGCATTGTTTGCTTGACGATAGTCCTTGTAAGCTCCCAAGTTACAGGGAAATGAAGACAGCATCATCCCGGTATGGTTCAACCATGCTGCCTGGTGGGAGCTACAACGCGATCCAGCCCCAAAACGAGGTTGAAAATGCCCCAAAAAGCGCTCACCAGGCGGGTTTGGAGTCAAATTGTTCCGACGAGTCTAGGCTTCTTTGGCGGATGATCCAGCGATTTGGAGCCGAAAAATCCGACAGTGCGATCGTTACTGAGGTTTTGGGCTTCACTGGGAAACGCTACTCCAAAGGCGTAAGCGTGCTTGAGAAGTTGCGGCGGAATTTCGGATAATTTTGGAGCGTTCGCGAAGCGTTGCCGTACTCGGCATCGCGCTCTGTGTGTGCAGAGTATGCGTTCGCGAAGCGTTGCCGTACTCGGCATCGGCTTGCACCGTCCCTGGAGGCATCGGGAGATAAAAGTAAAATTAAGATCCAAGGTGGTTCTGATTTGTGCCGTATCGCCTTCTGGCAGTGGGTTTTCACCCGCATCGAGGTTAAGCGCTGCCGTCTTGATAATGAGATTGGTGCAATCCTGGGCGCTCAATTGGACGCTGAAAAAGCAGCCGGTCGTCCGGTAAGATTGGTGCGATCGCGCGTCTTTGTGAAAGCTGCCAAGTTACTATTTAGGGAATTGGTTAAAGCTCTAGAGTGAAGCTTGTTTGAAAGAGGATATGACCGAGAATACATTTTGGGATTATTTCGGTTTATTGACTGGGTGATGGTACTTCCAGAAGAACTGGCAAATAATTTTAAAACAGAATTGAGAAGTTACGAAGAGGTAAATAGAATGCGGTACGTAACAAGTATTGAAAGGCTAGCAAAAGCAGAAGGAATTGAACAAGGTATTCTCCAAACAAGTCGAGAAAATTTGATTGAAGTTTTAGAAACGCGGTTTGGACTCGTGCCAAGTTCGATTGTGGAAGTTGTTAATCAAATTCAGGAATCGGCTGTGTTAAAAATGCTTCTCAAAAGAGCGATCGCTATTCCTTCAGTTGCAGAATTTGAACAACTTTTGTCAAGCATTGCATCTCAAGAATAACCACCGATAATTAAACGGCGTAATGAGGTAGTAGCATTATGTTAGCTAATTCAGCCACATTTGAAGTTACCTGGGAAAAGTTACCAGACGATTTTATTTTAGATGACGAGCCAGTGGATAATATTAATCAACCACCTTTA